>JBOHRM010000484.1:0-1507 GCA_050732715.1 Longimicrobiales bacterium | reverse complement strand
CGCCGCGGCGATCAGCGGGACCTGGCTCGGCACGTTCGCGCGCTGGCAGAGCAGGTCCAGCCGGCGCAGCGCGTTCTCGGGGCTGCTGGCGTGGACCGTTGCCACCGATCCCGGACAACCCGTCAACCAGGCATCGAGCATGTAGAAGGCCGCGTGGTCACGAACCTCACCGACCACGATCCGATCCGGACTCAGACGGAGAATCCGCTTGACCGGCTCGGCGAGGCTCTCGCCTTCCGCGACGCGGAGGGCGAGGTGGTCATCCGATTCGCATTGCAGCTCGATCGTGTCCTCGACCAGGACGATTCGCTCACGCGGAAACTGCCACGCGACCTCCTTCAGGATCGAGTTGGCGAGCGTGGTCTTGCCGGTCCGCGGCCCGCCGACCACCAGGATGTTCCAGTGCAGGTTGACCGCGCGGCGGAGGGCCGCACCGAAGCCGGCGGTGAGCACCCCGGCATCGATGAGCTGATCGAGCGAGTACACGTCGGGGGCATGCTTGCGGATCACGAAGCACGGCGCCTCGACGGCCGGAGGGATCAGCCCCTGAAGCCGCGGATGGCGACACTCACCAAGCGGCAGTTCGGCCTGCAGGTCGGGACGTTCCGGACCGATCGTAGTGCGCAGACTAGTCGCGACGGTGTGAAGAAACGAAAGAACGCTCGACGCATCGATGTGCGTGCCGGTATCCACGCGACCGTCGGAATGTGTGATCAGCCAGATTCTCCGGTCGTGCGGGTTCGTGTACACCTCGGTGACGTTCGCATCGTCGATCGCGCGCATGATGACCGGCCCGAGAAACCGCGTCATCATCTCGCGATACAGCGCGGCGCTCCCGTTGGAGCCGCTATGCTGAGCGGCCGACTTCCGCGCGCCATTCGAATAGTTCTCCGGGAACACGATGCCTCCTCGTTCGAGAGGACGATGATGTCGCAGGGCTCTGTATCTAAAGACCGGCGACGCCCCCACGACCCCGTATCCATCGTCTCGATGAGCGGACGGTGACCGGCCCTCGAAACGGGTCGTTGCGCGAATCACAACCAGTACGCCAAATCCCGGCGAAGACGTTGTCTCGCATGGGCGACCTGAGTCTCGGCGGTACGTGCGGACGTGCCCATTGCGGCGGCGATCTCCGCATGCGTCTTCCCGGCGCTGCGGTGGACATATGCTTCGCGGCAGCGAGTAGGCAGATCATCGACTAGACGTTCGCACGCCTGTTCCAACTCCGCAGCCTCTACCTCTTCGTCAGCCGTCGCACGTGGCTGACTCATCCCTGCCGCCTGCCCAGAACTCTGCATCGTCTCGTAGGCGCTGCACACGACGCGCTCGTGGGCGAGATAGTTAAGCGCACGATTACGGACCGCCGTATAGAGGTAGCGATCGGGATTCACACATGTCTCGCCGTTCCTATGCAGCATCCAGAGCTGAAGGAAAACGTCCTGTACGAGATCCTCCGCGACCGCCATACATCGGACGTAGCCCGTGGCAAAGGCACAGAGCTCTGGGT
>JBOHRM010000483.1:0-4838 GCA_050732715.1 Longimicrobiales bacterium | reverse complement strand
GGAGAGGGGATGAGAACCGCCGCACGCAGATCCGCCTCGGCGCTTCAGAACAGGCGCAGCTGGAACCGGAGCAGCCGGCCGGGCTGCGGCAGCCCGCACTGATCGTACAGCGCGGCGTCGCCGATGTTGTCCACGGACACGCGCGTCTCGATCCGCGAGAGCAGGCCGAGGCCGGCCGGCCGGAGCGGCCACACGCGCGAGATATCTCCGTTGAACCGTGTCCCCGCGTTCAGGCGCCGGTCCTCTCCCGTGTCCGGATCCTGACAGAACTGGCGGCCCGTGTATCGGGCCTCCGCCGTTGCGGCGATGCCGGCGATCAGCGGCGCGCGTGCGCGGACGCTGCCGGACACCTCGGGCACGTTCTCCGGTTCGGTCGACTGCGCGGTGCCCGGATCGATCAGCTCGACCGATTGCAGGGTGAGGTCGCCGCCCAGGGTGACCGGGCCTACCGCCTGGGACAGCAGCAGCTCTACGCCGGTGCTGCGGATCTGGTCCGCGTTCACACGCTGCCGCCGGCCGTTCGGCAGCGTGATCCGCCGGATCGCGTCGGAGAGCCGGTGGTGGAAGCCGACGACGTCGATTTCGGTGCCTCCGAAGCGGTGCGTCACACCGGTCTCGAACGCGACGAGGAATTCGGGCCGCAGCTCCGGGTTCGGCTCGAATCGGTCGAGCGCCTCCGAGTAGACCTCGCGCAGCGCGGGGAACCGGCCGCGGCGGCTGAGGCCCGCGTGGATCAGCGTGTTGCCGTCGTTGAGCGTCGCCGCCGCGCCGAGCCGCGCGCCCCAATCCGTCATCGCCTCGAGCGGCGGCAGCCCGCCGCTCGACGGCGTGTCCCCCGCGTCGAGCGCTCCACCGAGGCTGAGACGCAACGAGTTGAGCGCTCCATCGCCCGTCTCGATGACGCGCACGATGCTCTCGCCGCCCAGGCTCCACAGCCGCTGCCGGTACTTGCCGCGTTCGCCGTCCAAGTCAGCTTCGTGATGGATGTCGGCGTAGGTGAACGCGGCGCGCAGATCGGCGCGCGGGCCGAGCGTATGGTCTCCGAGCAGGCGCAACGTCACCGTTCGATCGTCGCCGTCTTCGTAGCCGGCGACGTCGTCGTACGCCCGGCTCGAGAACGTCCGGATTTCGGTGCGGCCCACGTCCACGCCGATGCTCGCCTCGAGGTCGCCGCGGCCGAGCGGCGTCGCGCGCTCACCCGTACCGCCCGACGCCACGGCGATCAGGCGCGAGATGTGAGGATACCGCCAGAGACGCGGCTCCGTAGCGCCGAGCTCGGCCGCGATCCCGCGTTCGGCACGGAACCCCGAGCTAGAAAACGAGAACCAGCCGCCGCCCGCGCCGCGATAACGCGCCGCCACGAAGCCGTCCACGTTGCGGACATCCGTGTTGAGCCGGAGATCGCCGTCGCTCGCCGGCACGGGCTCGGTCACGCCGCGGGCCAGCGGCGCGCCCGGCGAATCGCGGAAGCCCGCCCCCGCACGAATCAGCCACGAGCCGTTCGCACCCTCGAGCGGGACCGTCACCGCCGCCGATGTCGCCCAGCCGCCGACGCCGTCGACACCCGCCGTCGCATGAACTGACGCCGCGGACGGGAACCGCGTACCCTGACCGACCGACATCTCGACCACGCCGCCGAGCACGTTCGGACGGTGCAGGATCGACGACAGCCCGCGCACCAAAGTGATCTCCTGCGGCGCCGTCGCCGGCACCACGGACACATCCGTGCGCGCGTCCCAGCCGAGCGTCAGCGGCACACCGTCCACCAGCACCGCCACCTGCCGCGACTCCGAGCCACGCACCGATAACTCCGCCTCGCCGCGCGAGTTCGTCCGCACGTGCATGGACGGCAGGCGCCGCAACACTTGCTCGACGGTCGGCGCGGCGGGCAGCGACATCGAGTCGAGTGAGACCACGACCGCGCGCGCACCGCCCACCGTCGTCACCGGCCGCACGGCTTGCGCGCGGATCTCCTCGATCCGATAGACGGTCGTGTCCGCCCGCGTCGTGTCCCGTACCTGCGCCGCGGCCACCGCCGGAATGACCGTTGCCACCGTACCCAGCCACGACGCCAGCACGATCACCTGCGTGGTCTGTATCCGGCCCCACATCGTCAGCATTGAGCTCCACGCCCGGTTCATAGGGTCAACGACAATGCGAAACGGGTGATACTGCCGTCAATCCGAGCGGGGTCCCGCCGAGCGTGCTCCCGCCCACCATGGCACCCGACCGCGCGGAGCCGTTCGACCACCTCACCGCCGTGCCGCGCGAGCCGCCGCTAGGCCGTGCTCGCCGGTGTGTGAACGGGTCTGCGGGTGACTCCGCCCAACGATGTGCGTCGATCACGAGTTGATCCGCAGCTGCGTGGCTGGTAAGATTGCACCGTCCCTGTTCCTGGGAGGCCGCAATGGGCTCCTTGCTCATCGTCGTCGCCCCGTGCTGCCGCGCGCGACCATCGCGACCCCTCGTAACCGGCGCCGCATGACCGTCCTCCTGACCGGCGCCGCCGGATTCGTGGGAAACCACGCCGTCCGCCGTCTCGCGGGCACGGGTCGACCCGTGCGCGCGCTCGTGAGGAACGTCGGGAAAGCGCACCAACGTCTGGCCGACGTTGCGGACAAGATCGAGATCGTCCAAGCCGACGTCACCGACCGCGAAGCGCTCGCCCCGCTGATGGAGGGCGTGACGACGCTCATCCACCTCGTCGCGATCGCTCTCGAGAAGCCGGGCCAGACGTACGAGACGGTCAACGATCAGGGGACGGTCAACGTGGTCGACGCGGCGAACCAGGCGGGCGTCGAGCGGTTCATCTTCATGAGCCAGAATGGAGCGGACAGCGCGTCACCGCATCGGTTCCTTCGGAGCAAAGGCCGGGCTCAGGATTACGTCGCTCGACACGGCCGCAACTGGACGGCGCTCAGACCGTCATCGATCTTCGGTCCACAGGACGAGTTCTTCAACGCGATCGCGCGGATGGTCAGGCTGACGCCGGTGGTCTTCCCCCTGATCGGTGGGGGGACGGCCCGATTCCAACCCGTATCGGTCTACGACGTGACGGAATCCATCGTCCGCTCGTTGGATGACCACACGACGTTCGGCAAGGCGCTCGACCTGGGCGGCCCGGAGGTCCTCACCCTGGCCGAGATCGAACGTCGGATCCTCGCAGCGCTGCATACGCATCGACTGCTCTTTCCCGCGCCCGTCTCGCTGCTCCGCCTACCGGTTCTCATCATGGAGCGGATCCTTCCCGGCTCGCCCGTTTCGAGTGACCTGCTCGATCTGCTCGCCATGCCGAACGTCGTAGAAGACAACGCGCTCGTGACGCACTTCGGAATCGAGCCGACACCGTTCAAGGGCGAGCACATCGCCTATCTCGAGAACAACACCGTCGACGTCGCGCTCAGAAAGATCTTCAAGGGCGAAACGGTTTAACTGAAAACCGCCGTTCGCGCGCGGCACCACCAATCGATGAAACGTGTGGGCCGGTAAGGATGCTCGCGCCAAGGCGCTAAGCTCGCCAAGAACCCGCCAAGGCACTTTGGGACCCCTTCGCGCCCTTTGCGCCTTTGCGAGAGAGTTCCTACCACACGTCGTGCCGTCTGCCCTCGGGTTTTCTACTCAGCGGCTGCGCTCGAGCGCCGGCGAGTGCGTCTCGCCGTGCCGTGCGCGCGCCTGCACGGAGCGGTTGCGCTCGGACCGCTTGTACTCCGCCACGAGCGACGCGAGCATCGCCTCGCGCCGGCGATAGAGACGTTTCGGCTCGCGCGGCGACCGGCGCGCGAGCGCGTATGCCGTCAGCAACGGCAGCGCGATCGTGGAATCGGTATAACATACGACGGCGTCCGGCAGACGGTCCGGATCGACCTTGCCCCAGCTCACCGCCTCCGCGGGCGTCGCTCCGGACAGTCCGCCGGTGTCGGGGCGCGCATCGGTGAACTGGAGAAAATAGTCGTGACCCTTCTCCTCGATGCCGAGCACCTCCTGAATCTGGGGCTCCGTCTGGAGCAGGAAGTTCTTCGGGCTCCCGCCGCCGAAGATGAGGACCGCGGATCTGCCGCCGGCTCGCTTGGCGGCGTGCACGATCGCCGCGGTCTCGTTCACGTCCGCGTTCACGTCGAAGACGAGGCCGTTCCCTTCGAGCGCAACGGCGGCGACGTTCATCCCGATCGATGAGTCACCGGGTGACGACGTGTACACGGGCACGTCGTACTCGTGACACGTCGCCAGCAGCGATTTTCCTCGCTGGCCCAGCGCGCGCTGCCGCTCGACGACGTAGACGCCGCACAGATGGTGGAACTCCGCCGTCGACATCGGCCGCTGGAACTCGGGGCCGGTGACGATGCGGCGGAAGAACGCGTCGGTGTCGAGCAGCACCGAGTAGTCGAAGAAGATGTCATAGATACGGACGACCTCTTCCTCGCGCAGCACCACGTCGGACACCGAAGGATCACCCTGGCGCATTTCGAGGCCGAGGCCGAAATGCGCATCGTGGTAGAGGTTCGCGCCGGTCGAGACGATCCAGTCGATGAAGCCGGCCTCGATCAACGGCACGAGCGCGCTCATTCCGAGGCCCGCCGGCGTCAGCGCGCCGGTCAATGAGACGCCCACCGTGACATCGTCCTCGAGCATGCGCTCACAGAACAGCCGGCAGCCGTCGTGCAGCCGGCCGGCGTTGTAGGCGAGAAACGTCTGATCGATGAGGTCGCTGACCGAAAGGTCGCCGGTGATCGGCGCCGGATCGATGCGGCGGCCGGCGAGGAACCGACTCTTCGCCATCAGCCGACGGACCGGCGGCGCGGCGCGATCGGGCGGCCCGACAGGTAGCGGCTCTTCTCGGC
>JBOHRM010000482.1:0-3884 GCA_050732715.1 Longimicrobiales bacterium | reverse complement strand
GGTGCAGGTCGAGCAAAGCGCGCGAACCGCGACCTCACGGCTTCAGGTACCCGACGAATTGCGTCGCTTCTTCCAGTTCCCGGACCAGATGGAGGTGCCGCCGCAGCGTGGTACCGGCTCCGGCTTCGTCATCGACGGAAGCGGCTATATCGTCACGAACAATCACGTGGTCGAAGGCGCCTCTCGCGTCGCCGTCACGTTGGTCGATGGCCGTCAGTTCGACGCCGAGGTCATCGGCACAGATCCGGCCACCGACATCGCGCTGTTGAAGGTCAATCCCGGCGGCGAACAGCTGCCCACCGCATCGTTCGGTGATTCGGATCGGCTCCGCGTCGGCGACTGGGTGCTTGCGTTGGGCAACCCGCTCGACCTCGACTTCACGGTCACGGCGGGCATCGTCAGCGCGAAGGGCCGCCGCATCCCGGGCGGCGCGCTCGACCTCGAGTCGTTCATCCAGACCGACGCGGCGATCAACATGGGCAACTCGGGTGGACCGCTGGTCGACCTGCTCGGTCGCGTCGTCGGCGTCAACACGGCGATCTTCGGCGGCGGCAACCGTTTCGTCGGCTACGGCTTCGCCGTGCCCGCGAACCTCGCGCAAAAGGTCGTCGGTGACCTGAAGCAGTACGGCTATGCCCGGCGCCCCCGGCTCGGTGCTTTCGTCGCAGCGATCACGCCCGCGGATCAGGAGGCGTTCGGCCTCGCCGCCCGCGATGGCGCATTGATCCGGGGCATCGAGGGCGGCCAGGCCGCGGATCGCGCAGGCCTCCGCACCGGTGACGTCGTCGTTTCGCTCGACGGCGAGGAGATCACGGATGACAATGACCTGATTGTGACGCTCGCTCGGCACCAACCGAGCGACCGCGTGACCCTCACGTACGTTCGCGGCGGCCAGAACCGTGACGTCACGATCACGCTCGGCGAGTTCGAGCGACCCGAGCCGACCACGACCGTCGCCGACCAAAGCGAGCCCGCGGAGCAGCTGCTCGGCTTCACGGTCACCGCGCTGACACCTCGGCTCGCGCAGGAGATGGAGCTCGAGCAGCGCAACGGCGTGGTCATCACCAATGTACAGCGGTTCTCGAGCGCGGCCGAAGCCGGCGTTCGACCGAGCCAGATCATCCTCGAGGTCAACGGCGAGAGCGTAGAGCGGCCGGAGGACGTGGCGCGGATCGCAGGGGATCTCGAGCCCGGAGCGCTCGTGACGCTACGCGTCCGTGACCCCGACATCGGTGAGAGTGTGTTCAACTATTACACGCGGCGGTAGCGCGATCGACTCGAGCGCTGTATTCTGGGGGATCGGCGGGTGCACGGGCGTCGACTGTCCGCGGGTGACCGACCCGAAGCGTTCGGATCCGCTAGGGGTCGGGCTCGATTGTTGCAACCGCCGCCGTAGGTTACCCTGAGGAGGGTGACGCATTAGACACAGGGCCGCTGGGGTAGCGGCCCGCTCCGCTCATCCAGGAGGAACACAATGCATCTCCCGCGGAAACTCTCAAGGCTGTTGCTGGCGGCGGCGCTCCCGCTGAGTTTCGCGGCGTGCGCGCCGGAGTCCGGTGACGAACAACTCGACGAGTTCGAGATTCCACCGGCCGAGGAGCCTGCGCCGGCCGAGCCCGCACCGCCCGAGCCGGCGACGCCGGCCGCGCCGACTACGGCGCAGTTCACGTCGCTCAACGACAGCGGTGTCATGGGTTCGGTCGAAATCCAGGACCAGGGCGATCAAACGACCGTCGTATCGTCGCTTACGGGCGGCCAAGCCGGCACCGAGTACCAGGGCATGGTCCACTCGGGCACGTGTGACGCCCCCGGCGATGTGGTCGAGCAGCTCAGCCCGGTCACGGTCGCCGAGGACGGCTCTGGCGAGAGCAGCTCGACGGTCGCCATGGCGCCAGCGATGGTGATGGATGGCCAGCACATCGTGCTGTACCATGGCGCGGACAACGCTCCGGTCGCCTGTGCGGCGATCCCGGCGCAGACCACGATGTAACTGCGACGATGTAGCTGCATCGTTTGGTTCAACCCGAGCCAAACCTGCCGCGGGGCCCGGCCGAGCCGGGTCCCGCGGATTTTTTTCCCGGTTCCCGGCAGGAAGGTAGGAGTTCAGATCGATGGACAAGCCGGTTCAGCTCCTGGTAGGCATGGCGATCGGTGCGGGCCTGATGTACGCATTCGACCCCGACCGCGGCCGGCGTCGCCGTGCTCTGGTCAAAGACACCGTCGTTCACGGGCGCGCGGAGCTGCGCGACCTGCGCCAAGCCGCGGACGCGCGGATGCGCGACGCGCGGAACCGAATTGAAGGCGTCATGGCGGAGGCCCAGGCGCGCCGGTTCGAGACGGAGCCGCCGGCGGACGCCGTGCTCGAGGCGAGAGTCCGATCCGAGATCGGTCGCGTCGTGTCGAACCCGGGCACGATCGATGTAACGGCGCAGGAAGGCCGGGTGTCGATCGGCGGTCCCGTCCTCGCGCAAGAAGTCGATGAGCTGCGCGCGCGTATCCGTTCCGTGCGCGGCGTCACGGAGGTCGACGATCAGCTCGACGTCCGCGAGTCGCCAGAGGACGTCCCCGGCCTACGCGGCGCGTAGCCGGCTGCGGGTTGGCGGAGCCGTCAGACCATCCAGCTGGCCACGTAGGCGCCGATCGCGATCGGCAGAAAGATCCAGTAGTCGCGCGGCATGAACCACCACCATGTCTGTGCGTGCCACGGTATGCGCTCGCGCCGGAACGCGTGGAACCCGTAGTCGGGGTTGAGCACGAACCAGAGGAAATCCTCGACGATCCAGAACAGCAGGCCGAACGCGATGATGCGCAGCTCGGCTGTGACGGACGGGCGCAGCAGGGACAGGCCGTAGGGCAGGTGCAGGAGCAGTAGGAGGAACAGCTGGAAGTAGAGGTGGTAGCCCGTGAGCGGCCGTGCGCCGAGAAACGTGCGGGTCCAGCGGTTCTTGAGGCGCCACGCGGGCAGGTCGGCGGCCCAACCGGCGCGGCCTTCGATCTGGATCTCGAGCAGCGCGAACACCATCGCGGTGGCCAGCAGCACCGCGACGAAGAGGATGTGCGCGCCAATGCCGCTCACGCGTGGACCACTAGTGACACTAGAGTCGGCCGATAATCGCCCGAGCGAAGCTCGCGGTCGTGCCGGTCCCGCCGAGGTCCGGCGTGACCTCATCGCCCTCGCGTAGCTCGGCGCGGAGCGCGCGGCGCACTCGGCCGGCGATGTCCGGCTGTGCGATGTGATCGAGCAGCATACACGCCGCGAGCAGCATCGCGGTAGGGTTCGCGACGCCCTTGCCCGTCAGGTCCGGAGCCGAACCGTGAACCGGCTCGAACATCGCCGCGTCCCGGCCGATATTGCCGCCCGGCGCCATCCCCAATCCACCGACGAGACCGGCGATCTGATCGCTCAAGATATCGCCGAACATGTTCTCCATGACGAGCACGTCGAACTGGTACGGATCGAGCACCAGCTGCATCGCGGTCGCATCGATGATGCGGTCCTCGAACTCGACGCGGCCGGCGTACTCTTCGGCGATTTTGCGTCCCACATCGAGGAACAGCCCCTGGGTGAACTTCAGGATGTTCGCCTTGTGGGCGAGCGTGACCTTGCGGCGGCCGTGCGAGAGCGCGTACTCGAACGCGTAACGCACGATGCGCTCGGCGCCGAAGCGCGTGACGATCATCACCGACTCGGCCGCGGCACGTGGGTCGTCACCCATGCCGATATAGTGCTCGACACCGACGTATAGACCCTCGGTGTTCTCGCGGATGAGGACGAGGTCGATGTCCTCGTAGCGGCCGCCCGCCACCAGTGTGAGTGCCGGTCTGACGTTCGCGTAGAGGTCGAAGTCCTTCCTCAGCGCGACGTTGATTGAGCGGAATCCGAC
>JBOHRM010000481.1:0-2744 GCA_050732715.1 Longimicrobiales bacterium | reverse complement strand
CAGCTCGAGCGAGCCGAGCATGCGCGAGAGTCCGCCGAGCGGCAGGTAGCTTTCGGCCTTGACGTTGAGGCTGTCGGCGCCGGGAGTATCCGGGAACCGGACATCGGGCCATTTCGGTCCGAGCATGCGGTTCCCCCAGCCGCGCACGCTCCCGGTCCCACCGGCAGTGAACAACACCTCGCGCAAGAGGATGGCGTTCAACGTCTGTGCGGCCGGGTCGTCGTCGGGAGCCGCCGACGATCCGAAGAGGAACATGCGCCCGAGCTGCGCCCGGCCGTCGAAGCCGATGCGATCGCCGAGCGGCAGGTGGCCAACGAGCGTGACGTCGGCGCGCGCCCACTCGATCGTGTTCAACCCGCCGGGCGTGGTGACCTCGAGTGTTGGACGCGCTTGCAGTGTGCGCGTTGCCGATGTGGGATCATGCCGTCCGATGGTAGCAGCGACCGCGAAGATGCTGGTATCGACTCGTCTGGCGATGTCATCGAGCGCGCCGGCCCGATTCATCGCGTCCAACGCGAACAGGTCGATGCCGGCGACGGAGACGTTGTATTCAAGCACACGCCGCGCGGTGAGCCGGTGTTGGAACGAGAGGTAGCGGTACGCTCCCAGCTCATACACGAGCGACGTTTCGATGCCCGCCTGCCATGACCGATCGATCAGGACGTCGCGATACTCGCCGAACGGGCGAACCGCGAGCGTCAATCGTGGATGCAGGAACGCGGGCTGGGTGAAGCTCAGGCCGAGCTGGTAGCGCCGGTCGGGGTTCTCGTCGATCGCGCGGTAGCCGGTCTGCGCGGTTGCATTGAGCTGGAACGTCCGCGCTCCGCCCATGAAGTTGCGGTGCGCCCATTGTCCACGCACGGTGACCCCTGCCTCGGTCGAGTACCCGGCCTCGCCGCCGATGAAGCGAGGCGGGTTCTCCTGCACACGAAGGCGCACGGTCACCAGCGAATCACGTGGCTGCGGAGGAACGTCGGCGAGTGCGAGGCGGAACAGGTCCAGCGCGAACACGCGACGCTGCCCTTCGGCCAGCCGACTCGCGGAGAACCAGTCGCCTGCACGCAGTGGCGTGGTTCCTCGTAGCAAGCTCGCGTCGACCTGGCGGTTGCCTTCGATTGCAATGCTGTCGATGCGAGCGCGCGGGCCGGGATCGAGGACCACGGTCAACGCGGCATGTGCAGCCGCCGTATCGATCTCGAAGAACGAGCGCGTTTCGGCGAACGCATAGCCGCGGTCCATCATCCAATTTAGCGCGCGACTCTGAATCGCCGTGCGTTCCGTCTCGCCGAGCCGGCGGCCGATCTGCTCCTGTTGGCCGCGCACGAAGCGCTGCCACGAGGGCCGCAGCTCATCCGGAAACACGTCGGTGGCATCCATCTGCTCTGCGGCTTGGAATTCGATCGTGGTGAGCGCGAGAGGCCGGCCCTCATCGATGATCATGACGACGTCGACCATGTTGTGTTCCCGGTCGAGCGAGACGTCGTAGCGGATATCCGGCTCGAGGAATCCACTCGTCGCGTAGTACTGCCGCAGCCTGGCCACGTCACGCTGGAGCTCGAGTGGCGAGAGTGGATGGCGCCCCGGCGCCGTGACCAGCGGCAGGAAGGCGAGGCTGCGCCGGAGTCCTGCCGCCGGCCCCGTCCCGGACGTGGCCATCAGCGCCTGCAGTCGCGCCACGGGGAAGCTTCGACCGTTGGGAAAGCGGAAGGAGAGAGAGCGCACCTCCGTATCGCTATCCAACAACTGATACGGCACCTGGGCGCGCGTGCTGGTGGGCGGCGCGAGTAGCGCGAGGAGCACGGCGAGCACCGTGGGCAGCGAGACTCGACGCGGCGCGAAGAGTGTAGGCAGCTCCCTATGCCCCGGCGTTGCCGCGCCACGAGCGACGAATGAAACGCGTGGCCGCGTGCAGCTGGCAAGCCCCCCGCCAACCCGCAACTCGTTTCCGATCCGTTTTCCATGCCGCTCGCGCGGCACTACCGATCGCTCAAACCGGGTGACCGAGGGCGACGCGGAACTCGGAACTCGGAACTCGGAACTGTTTCTAGAGACCATCGCGTTCAATACGCCCGCCGCGCACGCAGGAACACGCTCATCGTGCCCGCGCCGCCCTGCACGTTCGCGAGGAGCCAGCGATAGGCGGCGTATTCGAGCTCGACGCGCGTCGTTTCCTGCCGTGTCCTGCCCTCGAGGTTCTGGCGAAGGATGACCGGCTGCTGGAAGCCCACGTAGACACGTGAGGAGAGAAAGCGGCCGCCGACGAACGTCGCACCGCGCGCCCCGTCCTGTCGGACCTCGACCACGTCGAGTCCGATGCGGTCCGCGCCGAGCGTCTCGAGCATCCCGGCGGCCGAGCCGATGGCGAGCGCCGCGCCGGTCTCACCGACGCCGCCTCCCTCGCCGAACGCCACGGCGCTGGCGGCCGGCCGGCCGGTCGCCGTCCACTGCGCCGCCGGCCTCGGCCGTACCGGCACGCTGCTCGCCTGCTATCTGACGCGTGATGGGCTGCCACCGGAGGCCGCCATCGCGGCGGTGCGCGCGGCCCGCCCCGGCTCGGTCGAGACCGCTGACCAGATCGCCGCCGTCACCGCCTTCGCGCGGGAGAGGGGGTGAGGGGGTGAGGGGGAGCGAGGAAGAAGGGGAGAGGAGGCGAGCTCATGGCGGCCAAGGGGACCACACGCCTGCCAGTGATCCCCTTGGTCCCCTTGACTCCCTTGACCCGCTCTCCCCCTCACCCCCTCGCC
>JBOHRM010000480.1:0-3570 GCA_050732715.1 Longimicrobiales bacterium | reverse complement strand
CGACCCCGCTTCAGCGGCATGCTCCAGCGAGATCGGCAGCGCCTCGATTCGGCTGAGGCTCAACGCCTGCGGGAGGTCCTCCAGGATCGTTTCCGCCTCGGGAAGTTTGCCCAGCCGGTGTTTCGTTGCGATTTCCCAAGCCGACGCAGCCACCATCCAGTCGGGCTCACGCGACTTCACCTTCGAGGTAGGTGTAGCCGGCGAGTCCTTCGATATAGTCGGCGATGAAGGCGTTGGACTCGGCGCGGGTGAGACCTTTGGCGTTCTGGACCTTGCGGCGGAACGTGGTGATGAGCTCCTGGGCGCCGAATTGGACGTAGTTGAGGACCTTGGTGCTGGTGTCGCCGTGGACGAGGTCGCCGATCTCGTAGCCGGAGTCGGTGAGGCGGATGTGGACGGCGTTGGTGTCGCCGAAGAGGTTGTGGAGGTCACCGAGGATCTCCTGGTATGCGCCGGTGAGGAAGATGCCGAGCACGTAGGGCTGACTGTCTTCGAGGGAGTGCAGCTCGAGGCTGGTTTTGGGGCGGCGTGTGCCGACGAAGCGGTCAATCTTGCCGTCGGAGTCGCAGGTCACGTCCTGGAGCGTACCACGGCGTGTCGGCTCCTCGTTGAGCCGGTGGATCGGTATGATGGGAAACAGCTGGTCGATCGCCCAGGAGTCGGGGAGCGACTGGAAGAGCGAGAAGTTGCAGAAGTAGAGGTCGACGAGGACGGACTCGACCTCGGGGAGGATGTCGTCGTACTCGTCGGGGTTGGCGGCGCTGATCTGGGCGATGCGATTCATGATGGCGAGGTAGAGTCGTTCGGCGAGGCTGCGTTCGCGGAGCGATAGCACGCCGCTGTTGAAGTGCGTCTGGATCTGCTCCTTTGCGTAGGACGTGTCGTGGTAGACCTCGCGAATGCGGCGTTCATCGATGTCGCGGTAGGTCGCGGCGAGCTCGTGGACGAGCGTGTGTGCGTCCTCGTCGATTTGGTCGGGCACGTCGGCGAGTTGGCTTTCGAGGTCGATGACGTTGACGAGGAGCAGGGCGTGGTGCGCGGTGAGCGCCCTGCCGGACTCCGAGATGATGTCCGGCATGGGCAGTTCGTTCTCGCGGCACGCCTCGGCGAGCGAGTAGATGATGTCGTTGGCGTACTCCTGGATCGAGTAGTTGACGCTGGCGGCGGCGGTCGAGCGAGAGCCGTCGTAATCGACGCCGAGGCCTCCACCCACGTCGACGTAGCGCAGGTCCACGCCCATCTTGCGCAGCTCGACGTAATACCGGGCCACCTCGGTCATCGCCTGCTTGATGTTGCGGATATCGGGGATCTGCGAGCCGAGGTGCAAGTGCACCATCTTGAGGATATCGATGCGGCCGGCGCGATCGAGTTTGTCGAGCACGCGCACGAGCTGTGAGGCGTTGAGCCCGAACTTACTCTTTTCGCCCGCGGTCTCGGACCAGCGGCCGGCGCCCGCGGATGAGACCTTGATGCGCACGCCGGCGGTCGGCTCGACGTTCATGGCGTCGGCGATCTTGAGCAGCGTATCGACCTCGCTCAGCTTTTCGAGCACGATGAGTACCGTGTGGCCGAGCTTCTGGCCCATCAGCGCCAGTCGCATGTACTCCTCGTCCTTGTAGCCGTTGCAGACGATGATGTGGTCTGTGCGCTCGGTCAGCGCGAGCACGGCCTGGAGCTCGGGTTTGCTGCCGACCTCGAGGCCGGCACCGTGATGTCTGCCGAAGTCGACGATCTCCTCGACCACGTGCCGCTGCTGGTTGACCTTGATCGGGTAGACGGTGGTGTATTTCCCCGTGAACTCGAACTCGCGGATCGCCTTCTCGAACTTCTCGGTCAGCGACTCGATGCGCGTGCGCAGGATGTCGGAAAAGCGGAGCAGCAGGGGCAGGCCGACGCCCTGCGCCTCGAGGTCGATGGCGATCTCGAACAGGTCGAGCCCGCGCGCGGGGTCGCGGGTGGGGTGCACAGTGACATGCCCCGCATCGTTGATCGCGAAGTAGCCGATGCCCCAGCCGTCGATATTGTAGAGCTCGCGGGAGTCTTCTATGGTCCAGTTCATTGCCTGATTCGGTGCGGGTCGTGCCTCAACAAACAATACCTCCAGCCCCCACAATCTTACGCTTTAGCCGCCTGCGGCGCCGACCTGGCCCGCCCCTCCGCGTAGCACTTGAACAGTCGGTGCAGGTCGAGCGGATCCTCGATGCGGAAGTTGGCGGGCACCAGGCCGCGTGGCGCCATGATGAACGGCCAGGCCTGGGCGCCGCCGAGTGCGCCGTGTGCGCCGACCTGGTCGTCGAAGCAGATGCAGACGTCGCGTTCCACGTCATAGGCCCCGAACAGTATGAGGTCGCCGGAGTTCGGCCAGCTTGCGAGCTGAGCGATGGCGCGGCGCTCGGCGCGCGTGCGCGCGTAGTCGCGCAGCGGGTCATCGCCGTCCAGCCGCTCGACCTCGCCGTCGGGCGTGACGAGCACGCGGCCGCGCCGCGATTCGACGTGCGCGCCGTCGAAGATGCGCGTGATGACCAGGCCGATCGCCGAGTGCGCGACGAGGAAGTAGTAGAGTGCGCGATGATCGGGGTCGTCACGGATCTCGTCGAGCGCGAGCGGCCGCGCGGGCTCGGTCCAGTAGAGGTGAGCGAGTGACGACGAGTAGGTCACGACGAGCCGCCGTTCGTCGCTCTCCTTGACGTTCTCGGCGAGAAGCGGGAAGGGGTTGTAGTGGCGGCGGAGCCACCGCCCGACCCGGAGCGCCGCGCGGCTGGTGGCGTAGCTCGACTCGGCGGACACGTGCTCGAGCTCCTTGACCAGGAAGTCGACGGCGTCCTGCGGCTCGGGGCCATAGTCTCCGGTGCTCGCCATGACGAGGACGCCGTGCTTCGCCGCGCTGACCACCGTATCGCCGAGCGTCTCGCCGTAGGCGACGCGGTAGGGGATCGCCGGCGTCTGACCGTGATCGCTCAGCACGTAGATGTCGTATGCCCGGCCCGGGACCCGGCGCAACATGCGCAGGATCTCGCCGATGCGCCGGTCGATCGCGCGGACGCTGGCGAACGCCGCGCGCGACCGCGGGCCGAAGTGGTGCGCGAACTCGTCATACGCGTTGTATGTCGTGTAGATCGCTGGCACGCCGACGTAGATGTCGAGCAGCACGGCGAGGGTTTGTAGCTCGCGCAACACGACGTTCGAGCCGATGTGCAGGAATGGCAGATACCACCAATAGTACGTGTAGCGCCCTTTTACCTGACTGACCAGGCGGTTCCACTCCTCGTGGAGGTACTCCCAGATGCTGGCCAACACCATGCGCACCATGCGGATCGGGTGCAGGAGGGCGAGCAGGAGCAGGCGGGCGCCGCCCATCTTCTCGAGAAACGGCTGGGGCCGCTTCGCGGCGAGTGTGAACACCGCGCGGTCGGCGCCGCCGTCGTAGATGTTGACGTAACCCGAGCCGTCCTCGAGGATTCCGCTCTCCGGCAGCCGGTCACGGATGTGCTGGACGTCGGCGGGCCTGGAACCGAGAATGACCCGGTGTTGCTTCTTCTCGTAGAACCGGAACGCGGGGATGCGTTCCTT
>JBOHRM010000479.1:0-2079 GCA_050732715.1 Longimicrobiales bacterium | reverse complement strand
TACGCGAACCAGGACAAGGTCAACCCTGGCTCGTTGATCTTGTCCGGCGTGATGATGCTCGAGCATATCGGCTGGGGCGAGGCGGCGCGTCTGGTCGTGACCGGTCTCGAGCGCACGATCGCGAGCGGCGTCGTGACGTACGACCTCGCGCGGCAGATGCACGGCGCGCGCGAGGTCTCGACGTCTAAGTTCGGCGAAGCCCTGATCGGGAACATGTAGATGGCTGATGTCCGAGTAACGACGGTACGCTCCGAGCCGGGCGAGATTCGGACGCCGCTGCTCGTGGTCCACCACTTCGAGCGCGAGAGCGAACCGCACGGCATGGCCGCGGAGGTCGACCGGGTGACGGGCGGGGTCATCTCGCGCGTACTGTCGCGCGGCGATTTCGCCGGCCGGATCGACGAGTGCGTCGTGCTGTATCCGCCGGATCCGGCCGCGCGCATCGAGCGGGTGATGCTTGTCGGCGCAGGGAAGCGCGAGGAATTCACGCTCGAGCGGCTGCGCCGCGCCGTCGGCACGGCGATTCGGCAAGCGGAGCGGATGCGCATCGCCGAGCTCGGCATCACGCTCGGCCACACGGGGCGGCTGAGCGAGCAGTTGGGTGATTTCCTCGCGGGCGTGGGTGCCGTCGAGGCGGCGATCCTGGCGAGTTGGGACTTCCGCGAGCTGAAGAAGACCGAACGCGATGGCGAGTGGCCGGCCTCGATCGAATCGGTCACGCTGTATGCGACGAGCGACAAGCAGGAACAGGATTTCCAGCGTGCCGTGGTGCACGGCACGTCGACCGCGCGCGCCGGGAACCTGGCGCGCCTGCTCGCGGCCCGCCCCGCCAACGTCGCCACGCCCACACACCTCGCCGAGACGGCGCGCCGCATCGCGGACGATCACGGGCTCGTTGTCACCGTCCTGGACCGCGCCGCGATGCGGCAGGAGGGGCTGGCCGCCGTGCTGGCCGTGGCGCAAGGCTCGCAAGAGGAGCCGCGCTTCATCGTGCTCGAGTACCGCGGCGCGGGTGACGGCGCGCGCCCGCTCGTGCTGATCGGCAAGGGCGTGACGTTCGACTCGGGCGGCATCTCGATCAAGCCGGCCGACCGGATGGAGGAGATGAAGTACGACATGTCCGGCGCGGCCGCCATCCTCGGCGCGGTGCAGGGGATCGCGGAGCTGAAGGTCAACGCGAACGTGATCGGCATCGTGCCATCGGCCGAGAACCTGCCTTCAGGACTGGCGCTCAAGCCGGGCGATGTCATTGGCTCGCTGCTCGGCCGCACGATCGAGGTCGTGAACACCGATGCGGAGGGCCGCCTGCTCCTCGCCGATGCGCTGGCCTGGTCCCGTCGCTACGATCCGGCCGCCGTCATCGATGTGGCGACCCTGACCGGCGCCGTCGTCATCGCGCTCGGACACCAGGCGATCGGACTGATGGGGAACGACGGCGATCTCATGGATCAGATTCGTGCCGCGGGTCAGCGCGTGGGCGAACGTTGTTGGCCGCTCCCGCTGTGGGACGAGTACCGCGAGCAACTGGACAGCCAGGTCGCGGACATCAAGAACACCGGCGGCCGGCCCGCCGGCTCGATCACGGCCGGTTGGTTCCTCAAGGAGTTCATCGGGGACACGCCGTGGGCCCATCTCGACATCGCGGGCACGGCGTATCGCGATGACCCGGCGCCGTACCTGCGAAAAGGGCCGACGGGCGCGCCGACCCGCCTGCTGATCGAATGGGTGCGCACACGCTCCGAGCCGAAACACCCGAAACACTAGCCCCGGTCGCGTGGTACGAGTTCTCTCGCCGAGCCGTGACCCACGCCAACGGGTAGTAGTCGAAGTCATGTCGAGTAGTGCTGGCTCCAGCGCCCGGTTCTCGCCGGGCTCGCTGTTCTTCATCCTGATCATCGGCCTGATCGTGCGCCCCGGTGCCGGCCGTGCCCAGGACACCACAGCCGTGGCGCGAGACACCGTCGTGGCGCAGGACTCCGTCGAGGCGACCGACACGCTGCCTCCGCCGCCGATGCTCCCCGCGCTGGCGTTCCCGTTCGCGGAACGCCGGGCCGCGGGCGTCTGGCACTGGGACCGGGC
>JBOHRM010000478.1:0-8001 GCA_050732715.1 Longimicrobiales bacterium | reverse complement strand
CTCCTGGGATGCCGCGATCGCCGTGAGCTCGTCCCGAGTGGGCTCTCGACCCGGCTCGTTGTGGGTGAGCACCGCGTTCAGCGCCTGCCTTTCCAGATCATCGCCTTCACGCCCGTCGTGCATGATGTGCTGCTCGAGCGCCATGTTGAATACGGTCGGGTTTCCGCGATGCACAACCACGGAGGTGTTGGTGGGGTCGTCGCACTTTCGCACGCCGAGCCCGGATGCCGTGCGGGTCGGCAGCTCGATCGGGATTTGTATCGTCGCGTGCTCCTTCAAACGCTCGTAGGACTCGCCGAGCCCGCCGTCGCTGTCGATCGCGCGAACGTTGGTCGGCGCCCTCGCGGCCGCGCCGCTGCTCGTGATCGCGCTGCGCGGGCAGGCATCGCGTCAGGTCAGTCGGGCCATGAGCCCGGACTCCCCTCCGATGTGACGACGTCCAAGCCCGCTCGGTGGCGGGCCGTGGCCCGGGATCCAGCATTTCTGCGTTTTCCAGTTCAGGCACTCGCGCCACGCGGCGGCAATGAGAGAGCTGAGAGACGCGTGTGGAACGCGCCGCCGCGTCGAGTTGGTGCGGTTCCGAACAGAAGGGCGAGCGCGAATCCGAACCCCGGAGGGCAATCGTGAACGGCAGAACGATCACCCGGCATTCCCTGATGCTCACGTTCGCGGCGGCTCTCGCAGGGTGCGGCAGCGGTGAGTCGGCGTCGGCGCAGGACGAGACGGAGCGCGTCTCCGCCTGTGATCTGGTGAGCAAGGCCGATATCGAGGCGGTCATCGGCGCGCCCGTCGCCGAGCCCAGCGACTTCTCGTCCGGAGCTGGCGGCTCGCTGATGTCGAGCTGCGCCTACGACACGGGCGTGGTCGTCCGCGCGTGGAATCCCTACCGCTCGGGCGAGTCGACATCGGGTGCGTGGGCCGCCAAGCTCGAGGCCGAGCGGGAGAAGGATGCGGCCAAGGAGACGGATCCGGAGATGAAGGAGCTGAGGGCTGCACTCACGGCGAAGCTTCAGCCGATCGACGATCTGGGCGCGCCTGCAGCGCTCGAGGACTTGCGTGAGCAGGCCGGCCAGGTTGCCCTGCACGTGTACGCGAGCGGCAAGGGCGGCGTGAATTTCTCCATCTATGCGACCGACCTGGAGACCGCGCGTGCCCTCACAATGAAGGCATTGCAGAAGCTGCGGTGATGCGCGTCGAGCGGAGCGATCGAGTGGAGTGTAAAATGATCGCCTTGGCCTGAGGTCGAACTCTGCTGTAGCCGGGGGACTCGATGATCGGAAGAAGGCGACTTCTGATAGCGACGTTGGCGGCGATCGCGTTGATGCTCGGTGACCGTGCGGCCGCTCAGGTCGCCGACGCCGCGCCCGATACCATCGCCGGCATCCCGGTGAATTACACCGAGTCCCTCGCCGGCCGCTATACGCTCCCCGATCCGCTGGTGATCGCGGACGGAACCCCGGTCCGCGACGAGGCGACGTGGTTCGATCAGCGGCGTCCCGAGATCCTGCGGCTCTTCGAGCAGCACCAATTCGGGCGGGCGCCGGGCAAGCCGGCGGAGATGACGTTCGACGTCTTCGACGCCGGGACGCGCGCGCTCGACAATAGCGCGATCCGCCGCCAGATCGGGCGCATTCTCAAAACCTTTGAGCAACCTCAGTTACGCCATACCGATCTGCGCCCCTCGACTGCGCGATCGGCGCGTGGTAACCGTAGCGGTACCAAACGTTCCCACGACCAGGCGCCTCGTTGGGTGGCTGCTGCGGCAAATGATGCCGTCTATCGTTGACATCCCAATATATGGATCGTACCGTCTCAAAACCCGATGCGCGGAATACGGTCGGGGTTCCGCTGCAATTCGGTTAGCAATCTCAAGGCAGGATGCACGAAGCCGATCGGTGCCCGAATGGTCCGACGCGGCGCACGCAGCGCCTGGCCGACCGGCTGGCTGCTGCGCAGCGGCGTCGCTTCGTCGGACGCCGGGCGGAACTCGAGCTGTTCAGCTCCGCGCTGCACGCGGAGGAGCCGCCTTTCGCGGTGCTCCACATCCATGGTCCGGGCGGCGTAGGGAAATCTGCGTTGCTGCGCGAGTACGCGCACATCGCCGCACAGGAGGCGCTTGCGGTCGTGCGCCTGGACGGCCGCGGCATCGATCCCTCGCCGATCGGCTTCGTGCTCGCACTGCGCGAGGCGCTCGGATTGGGCGAGGCGGAGGACCCGCTGAACCGCCTCGGGCAGGACCCACGTGCCGTGCTCCTGCTCGACACGTACGAGATGCTGGCGCCGCTGGACGAGTGGCTGCGCCAGACGTTCTTGCCGCAGCTACCGGAGCACGTTCTCGTGGCTATCGCCGGGCGCAATCCCCCGGACCCTGCGTGGATGACGGACCCGGGATGGAACGAGATCGCGCGCGTGATCTCGTTACGCAATCTGCGTCCGGAGGAGAGCCGCACGTTCCTGGTCGAGCGACGCGTGCCCGCGGAGCAACACGCCCCCGTGTTGCAGTTCACGCACGGGCACCCGCTCGCACTCTCGCTGGTGGCGGATGCGATCCTCAGGAACGAACGGGCGACGGCGTTCCGTCCCGACGACGCGCCGGATGTCGTGCGCGTGCTGCTGGAGCGATTCGTGGTCGACGTGCCCAGTCCACGGCACCGCCGGGCGCTCGAGATCTGCGCGCACGCGCGATTCACGACCGAGCCGCTCCTCGACGACGTTGCGGGCGCCGATGACGCGCACGAGCTGTTCGAATGGCTGCGTGGACTGCCCTTCATCGAGCAGGGTCCCGACGGTCTGTTCCCGCACGATCTTGCGCGCGAGGTGCTGGATGCCGACCTGCGCTGGCGCGATCCCGCAGGATACGCCGACATGCACCGGCGCGTCTGGCTCTACCTGAGGCGGAGGATGCGCGAGACCGCCGGGCGGGCGCAGCAGCAGGTTTTCTTCGACAAGATCCATCTGCACCGTGGGAACTCCGTCGGCCGGCGATTCCACGATCTAGCCAGGCTCGGTAGCTCCTACGCGGAACCGGCGAGCGAGCGCGACCACGCGGCGATCGTGCAAGCCGTGCGACGCCATGAGGGGGAGGAGTCCGCCCGGATCGCGGCGCACTGGCTGCGCCGTCAGCCGGAGGCGTTCCTGGTTCTTCACGACACACGGGGCGATCTGCTCGGCTTCGTCGCGACACTCGTCATCGACGAGGCGGCCGCGGAGGATGTGCAGCTCGATCCAGCGCTCGGCGCGGCGTGGACGTACGCGCGCCAGCGCGCACCCGTGCGGGCAGGCGAGCAGATGATCCACCACCGGTTCCACCTCATGTGTGAGGGGTACCAGGAGGTGTCGCCGGTCATCAACCTGCTCGCACTGTCCGTCACGCTCGCCCCGCTGCGATACCCTCGCCTCGCCTGGAGCTTCGTCACCTTCGCGCAGGCCGAGCCGTGGCTGCCGATCACGCGCTACATCAACTTCGAGAGAGCGGAAACGGCGGAGTTCACGGTCGGCGGCCGGCGCTTCGCCGTCTTCGCGCACGATTGGCGCGTAGAGCCGTTCGACGCCTGGTGGGAGGTCCAGGCCGAGCGATCGATCGCGACGGATTTGGACACGACACTCGTCGACGAGACACGGCCGCCACCGCTCCTCGTGCTTTCCGAGCCCGAGTTCCGCGAGTCGATCCGTCAGGCACTGCGCGATCTCACGCGGCCACGAGCGCTGGCCGCGAGCCCGCTGCTACGTTCGCGGCTGGTCGTCGACGCCGCGGCAAGTGAGTCGACGCCGGCCGCGCTGCGGTCGATCGTGCGCGAGGCGATCGACAGCCTGCGCGCGACGCCGCGCAGCGAGAAGTTCTACCGCGCGCTCTTCCACACCTACGTGCAGCCGGCCCAGAGCCAGGAGCGGGCGGCCGACCGCCTCGGCCTGCCGTTCACCACCTATCGCTATCAGCTCGCCCGCGGGACTGAGTGCGTTGCAGACTGGCTCTGGCAGCGCGAGCTGTACGGCGCCTGCGCGGGAACCGCCAACGCCGGGGCCGAAACGTTCTCCACCTGATCGGGTCGAGGCGTCGAGCCTTTCACTCGCGTGACGCCGGGATGGATGATCCGGGCGGCGCGCCCACCTCGACGCGCGCCACCCGAGCGGACCCGTCAACCGAAAATTCGGCAATAATTCGGCAGCGATTTCGCCTGGTGATTCGACAGCGATCGTGATTACGGTGTGCTCCAGCGGTAGGTAGAACCTCATCCGCGGGAGCACGACGTGAGCGATAAGCTGGGGGAACCGGGCGATCGTCGCCGGCGCCGGAATCGGGGTCTGCTGGCAGCGCGCGTGCTCGCCGAGCGCAACGAGCAGGTCATCCTGCTCGAGTGAGACACCTTCCCGCGGACCGCGAACCCCATTCACTCCGAAAAGCGGAGGATCACGTGACCGAGTCGTTCCTTCCACGCACACTGGCGGCACTCGCCATCGTCGCGTGCTTCACCACGCCCGTGGCCGCGCAGCGGCCCGCATCGACTGACACGACCCAGTCGCAGCCGTTTCCGCTCGACCCCGTCGTGGTCTCCGCGTCGAAACGGTCCGAGAAGGCGCTGGATGCGCCCGCGCACGTCGAAGTCATCACAGCCGAAAAGATTCAGAAACGGCCGGCGATCAACGTGGTGGACCACCTGCGCGGAACAGCCGGCGTCGATGTGATCGAGCAGGGCCTGTTCGCGCAGAACGTGGCTGTACGAGGCTTCAACAACCTGTTCATCGGCGCGCTGATGGTGCTGACGGACAACCGCATCGCGAGCCTGCCGTCCTTGCGGGCCAACATGTTCTCGGCGCTTCCCATCGCGCAGGAGGACATCGATCGCATAGAGGTCGTGCTGGGGCCGGGCTCCGCGCTCTATGGCCCGAACACGGCCAATGGCGTGCTCCACATCATTACCAAATCGCCGCTGGAAGAGACGGGCAGCGTGGCGACGATCGGCGGCGGTGAGCGGAACCTGAGACTCGCCACGTTCCGCACGGCACAGCGGCTGAGCGACAACCTCGGGGTGAAAGTCTCGGGGCAGTACCTGGCCGGCAAGGAATGGCGCCACACGGATCCGGCAGAGGTCGCGGCGCGCGAGGTGACGTTGCCGAACGACCCGGCGACACGGATCGGTCTGCGCGACTTCGACCTGCAACGCTGGACCGGTGAGGTGCGTCTGGACTGGCGGCTGCGTCCGGACGCGACCGCGGTGTTCTCGGTCGGCCAATCCGTCGCCAGCGGCATCGAAGTGAGCGGCATCGGCGCCGCCCAACTGCGCAACTGGCGATCCAGCTACTACCAGGCACGGATCAGCGCGGGCCGCCTGTTCGGGCAGGTCTACCTGAACACGACCGACTCCGGCGATTCGTTCTTCCTGCGGAACGGACGCCCCACTTCCGAGGGTTCCCGCATGCTCGTGACGCAGCTCCAGCACGGGCTCTCGATCGGTACCCGCCAGAGCTTCACTTACGGCGTGGACTACCTGCGCACCATGCCCGAGACCCGGGGCTTGCTGCACGGCGTCAACGAGGAGGATGACACGACGGACGAGCTCGGGGCGTACCTCCAATCGGAGACCCACCTGCACCCGAGCAAGCTCGACCTGGTGCTCGCCGGCCGCGTCGACCGCCACTCAGAGATCGGCGAGACCGTGTTCTCGCCTCGGGCGGCGCTGGTCTTCAAACCCGCGCCCGAGCAGAGCCTGCGGTTCACGTACAACCGCGCGTTCACCACGCCCGCGTCCGTCAACTTCTTCTTGGACCTCGACAACGGACCGGCCGGCGCGCTCGGCCAGCTCGGCTATCACGCCCACGTCGGCGGCAACCGCACAGGCTTCTCGTTTGCGACGCCGAACGACTTCTACCAAGCGCGCTCGCCGTTCACGCCCGCGGCGAAGGGCGGAGCCGACGCGGTCATCGACGCGCGCGGCAGCACGCTCTACCACTACGCGGTCGGGGCGCTCGCCGCGACGGGGCAAATCACAGAAGAGCAGGCGGCCGCGCTACGATTGTTCACCCCCGCCGACGGCGACATCGGGCTCGTGGCGTTCGATCCGTTCGCGGGCACCGCCACGCCGCTCGTGCCCGGCGCAATCGCGGATGTACCGAGCCTGACCGTTTCCAGCAGCCAGTCGTTCGAGTTGGGCTACAGAGCGCTCCTCGCTCAGCGGCTGCTCGTCACTGCCGACGTCTGGTACTCGCGCATCGACAACTTCATCTCGCGGCCGCAGCTCCGATCGCCGCTGGTGCTGCTGAACGGCGAGGATGTCGGGCGGTTCCTGGTCGAGCGCGGTATTCCCACCGGCGACGCGGAACAACTCGCCGCCGGCATGGCACAGCTCCCCATTGCCGTGCTCGTCGCCGACGGTGCGACCGTGACGAGGCCGAGCCTACTGCTAACGTACGTCAACTTCGGCGAGGTCGAACTGTACGGTGCCGATCTGTCCGTGCGGGCCTTGCTGGGTGAGCGCTGGTCACTGGGCGCGACCGCTTCGCTCGTCAGCGACGACCACTTTCAGAACGTGAAGACCCAGGGCGAGCTCGTTCCGTTGAACGCGCCGACGCGCAAGGGCAGCCTGGCCGTGGCGTACGATGATCATTCGAGGCTGAGCGGCGAGGTGCGGCTCCGCTCATCCGCCGGATTCCCCGCCAGCACCGGCGTCTTCGTGGCCGACCGCTGCATCAATCCAAATGGCACCGGCGAGGCGTGCGTGCGAAGCCAGACCGTGGCTGACCTCGCACTCGAGTACCGGTTGCCGCGGTTTTCAGGTGTGGCGCTCCAGCTCAGCATCAGCAACGTGTTCGACCGTCCCTATCGTTCCTTTGCCGGAGCTCCCGAGATCGGCCGCCTGGCGCTGCTGCGCGCGCGTTACGAGTTCTGAGGGCACAAATCGAACGTGCGCTCGCGAGTATGACGCGTATGAAGGTCTCATCGCGAGCCATACGGCGCCGACTCACAGCCGGGGATACGGCGTACCCGGCCGGCTGGCCGCCGCGCCCACACGCACGCTTCGCAGTTCTCGCGCTTGCGGCTGCGTATGCGCTGGCCAGCTTTGATCGCGCGATCATCACCCTGGTTGGCGAACCCTTGCGGCGCGATTTCGGGATCACCGACGTGCAGTTCGGGATCTTGTCCGGGCTCGCGTTCGCGGTGCCGCTGGCGGTGCTTGGCATTCCCGCGGGCCGGCTCGCGGACCGCTGGGTGCGGAAGGTCGTGCTTCTCGGCGGCGTTGTCGTTTGGAGCGCGATGACGGGGCTGTGTGGGGTGGTGAAGTCGTTCGGACCCCTCGTCGCGGCCCGGGTCGGCGTGGGAGTCGGCGAGGCGGGGATCTCGCCGACCGCGATGCCGATCATTGCGGACTATTTCCCACCGGAGCGCCGGTCGCGCCCGATCTCCATCTACTTTCTCGGCACGCATCTGGGTCAAGCGAGCGCCTTCATTCTTGGGGGCGCGCTTCTCGTTCGACTGGATCAGCTCGCGCCCCGGGCGTTTCCGGTGATCGGCACGGTACGCGGCTGGCAGCTTCTCTTTCCGATCGCCAGCATCGCCGGGTCACTGGTCGTCGTGCTGTTACTCGGGATGCGAGAGCCGCCCCGGCGCGAGCTCATGCGGTCGGCGGTTCAAGCGCGGGGTTTGGCCCTACGCGACGTTGCGAGGTACGTCCGCCGGCACGTGCGCGCGTATGGCGTGATCCTGCTTGCGCCCACGCTGCTCTCGGTCGGCTTCCAGGCGTTGCTGGTCTTCCTACCGACGCTGCTTCAACGGGCACACGGCTGGCCGGTGGACCAGGCTGGAGCGATGCTCGGCATCGTCGGCCTTCCCATGGCGGTGAGCGGGACACTGCTCGCAGGCGTGCTCGGCGATTACGTAACCCGTCGCGCTAGGCGCGGCGGACATGCGCTGCTTCTGGCCTGGGCGATCTTATTGGCGGCGCCGTTCTGCATCGCCGTGCCGCTGGCACCGAACGGATATCTGGCGATCGCCGTGCTCGGTGGCGG
>JBOHRM010000477.1:0-2490 GCA_050732715.1 Longimicrobiales bacterium | reverse complement strand
CCGCTCTTCATGCGCTGCTGATGCTGGCGGGAATGATCATTCAGGTCCAACGCGGATGGTACGACGTCGATCCCGCGCTCTACGTCCAGGTTCTGTTCGGGTTCGAGCTGACCACGTCGCTGGTCTTCGCACTGTTCGCGCTGTCGATCCACGTCCTGGTAAACCACAAGCACGTCGGGCACGTAGTCGTCCTGCTGCTCGTGCTGGCGCCAGGCAGGCTCCTCGGGGCGCTGCTCGGAATCGAGCACCCACTACTGACTCCCGCTAGAGCCCCGGACTGGCGCCATTCGGACATCAGCGGCTTCGATCCGTTCACGGCGCCGGTGCTGTGGTTCGCGCTGTACTGGGCCGTGTGGGCGCTGCTTCTCGCGCTCGTCGCGCGTCTGTTCTGGGTGCGGGGCGCCGAGCTGGGGATTCGCGATCGCGTACGGCTCGTACGGAGGCGCTTCAGGGGCGGCACCGTCGAAGCGTTCGCCGCCGTCACGGCCCTCGTCCTCCTGGTCGGCGGGTTCGTGTTCTACAACACGAACGTCCTCAATACGTACCGCACGAGCCGCGACGTCGCGCAACGGCGGGCCGAGTACGAGCGGCGCTATGGGCGTTACGAAGGCGCGCCGCAGCCGGAGATGACCGCCACCGAGCTGCACGTCGACATCTATCCCGACCGGCGCGCGGCGGACGTCCGCGGCGTCCATCACCTGGTGAACCGGACGTCGCAGCCCATCGACACCATCCACGTGGCAGCGGCGGTCGCGTCAGATGTCGACACGAGTGAGATCGCGTTCGCCCGTCCGGCGCGCGCCGCGCGCCTCGACGACGAGCGGGGGCACCGCATCTACGTGCTGGACGAGCCGCTTCAGCCGGGGGATGCGCTCCGGATGCGCTGGCAGGTGCGCTACGCCGCGCGCGGCTTTCCGGCCCGGGGCATCAGCCTCGCCGTCGTCGAGAACGGCAGCCTCATCGAGATGCAAGAGTGGATGCCGCTCATCGGCTACCAGTCGCAACGGGAGCTGAGCGACGCGCTCGCACGAAGGGAGCACGGCCTTGCCGCGCGTCCGGTCTATAGAGGGGCCGATATCATCCGAACGGTCCGATCCCTGGACGATCCGGAGGCGAGTCGCGACCCGACGCGCCAGGAGCGCGTGGATCTGGAGGTCACCGTCGGGACGGCGGCGAACCAGATCGCGATCGCGCCCGGCACGCTGCGCAGCACGTGGACGCGCGATGGCCGACGGTATTTCCACTATGCGACGAACGCGCCCATCGGGATCGGCTACGCCATCTTCTCCGCCAAGTATGCGCTGCGGACCGCACGTTTGGGCGATGTCGCGCTGGAAGTCTACTACCATCCCGCGCACGACCTGAACGTGCAGCGCACGGTACGCAGCATGCGGGTATCGCTCGAACAGTACGCGGAGCGTTTCGGACCGTACCCGTACGAGGTTCTGCGCCTGGTGGAATACCCTAGCGGAGGCCGTGGTGGGTTGCACGCGGCGCACGCCAACATCTGGTACGAGGAAGTCTTCTCGCTCTTCGACCCGGACCATGACGAGCGGGAGATCGACGTGCCGTTCGCCGTCGTGGCGCACGAGGTGGGGCATCAGTTTCAGCCGCGGCTCGCGTGGCATGTCGAGGGCGCAGCCCTGCTCAGCGAGAGCTTCGCGTGGTACGCGGCACTGGGCGTCATCGAGGCGGAGTACGGCGCCAATCACCTCGCGCGCTTCCTCGCCTACATGCGCCGGGACTATCTGACGCCGCGCTCCCGCGCCGACGTGCCGCTCCTGCGCGCGTCGGACTGGTTCGTCGCCTACCGCAAGGGGCCGTTCGCGATGTATGCGTTGCGCGAATACATGGGGCAGGACCGGGTGGACCTGGCGTGGCGACGGGTGATTGCCCGGCACCGCTCGAACGAGCCGCCTTGGGCGACCTCGCTCGACCTGTATCGTGAGCTCCAGCAGGTCACGCCGGCTTCGCTCCAGTCCCTGCTCGCCGACCTGCTCGCGCGGAACACGTTCTGGGAGTTGGAAACACGGCGGGCGACGGCGCAGCCGACGGCGAGCGGCGCGTGGCGGGTGACGCTCGAGGTGGACGCGCGAAGGTCGTGGTGGACACGGCGGGCACCGAGACGGACAGGCCGATGCATGACCTGGTGGAGATCGGCGTCTACGCGCCGGCGGACGCCAGCGAGGCACAGGGCGCGCCGCTCTACCTGGCGATGCATCGCATCGCGACCGGGCCGCAGACGATCACGGTCACGGTGCCGCAGCGGCCCGCCCGCGCGGGCATCGACCCGCGTCACCTACTCATCGACGTGGAGCCGGACGACAACCTGGTGGACGTGACCGACGCGTCCCCTCAGACCGACTGAACATGGAACTGCAAATCGTGACGTCTCCAAGACGTACGCGGTAGCGTCATGAAGCTCCGGGAGATCTTTCGCTTCGAGTTAGCCTACCAAGTGCGCCGCGTCTCGACGTGGCTCTACTTCGC
>JBOHRM010000476.1:0-5986 GCA_050732715.1 Longimicrobiales bacterium | reverse complement strand
GGCGAGGGGTCGTTGAGCGGCGTCCTGCACCTCGTGTTCGGTCTCGTCGCGTTCGTCTCTCTCGGGGCGTCGGCGTTCGCGCTGGGCGGCTGGCATGCGCGGCGGGGCGAATCGCGGCGTGCGGCGTACTCGCGGCTCGGCGGCGCGGTGGTCCTGCTCTGCTTCTTTGGGGGGGCGGCGGTCGCCACGCAGACGGCGGGCGTCGTGTCGCTCTGGATCGCGGTCGTCGCCGGGTTTGCGTGGCTGGCCGCCGCCTCGATCGATCTGTACCGGACGGTCCCGCATCCGGACGCGCATCGTCGGCATCCCGTCGCGGTCTGAGCGCGGGCGACACGCGCCTTGCCACGCGACTCGGTCGATTCCGCCGACGGCGCGCGGTCGAGCGAGTCCTATTCGAGAAAAGGTTGGCATCATCCGACGCCGGCTGATTGCCGTGCCCTGGAATTCATGGAGCGCAAGCTCGAGGTGATCGCGGAGAAGCTCAGACGTCTCATCGAGAGCCACCACAGAAAGTCCCCCGCGCGGCCTCGGCGCCCACTTCAAGCATTCCGGACACCGTATGATTTCGCAGCCAGCGTCGTCCCGCCGGGTGGCGCCAGGCGTACAAATCACCCAACTCGCAGTGGCTACGATCCCGAGATGTGGGTTCGTATTCGTATTCGGTGCCAAGTCCCCAAGGACCGCGATCACGGCAGTCGAGATGGGGCCTATGAACGGAAGGGCGACGGCAGGATGATGTGGTCGTGCTTCGACCCCAAGACTCGTGAGGCTCGCCCTCGGCTGTAGCTTGTCCGACCGGATTTCGCGATACTCCCACGCAGAAGCAGGCATCGACGCTACGCCTACACGTTTCGCTAGGGCCGCCACCTGCCCCGGCGGCACTCGAGCGGAGGGAAGCAGGGGAGCGTCGGACACTTGAGACAACCTGTCGAGGTGACGATGATTTCTGATGGCCAGGTGCCCAGGCGCGGCGCGCGCATTCAGTCGGTTTATCGGCGCATGGGCTGGCGTGCCGCCGCGATGCTCAACGTGATGTTGGCGGCATCGACAGGACCGGCATCGGCCCAGGATGCCTCGGCCACGGAGGTTCGCGAGGTGATCGATCGCGTCTTCGCGGGGATGCAGGACGCCGATTCTGCGAAAGTGCGCTCGGGTTTCGAGGAGGGTGCGCGCTTCGCGCTGCTGCCCGCGGAAGGCACCATGGCGATTCGATACCTGCCGATCGACCGCTGGCTCGAAGCGATCGCCGGTTCGGAGGGGCGCTGGCAGGAGAAGGTCTACGATGTCGAGATCCTCGTGGACGGCGACATCGCTTCGGCTTGGACGCCGTACACGTTCTACCTGGACGGCGCCATCCAACACTGCGGCGTGAACTCGATCGAGCTTCTGCGCACGCCGGACGGCTGGAAGATCACGCAGGTCTCAGACACGCGGCGGACCGAGGGCTGTCGCGAGGTGCCTTGATATGGGTTGCGGGTTGCGGGTTCCGGGTTCCGATTTCCACGCATCGCTGGTGCCGCGCGAGCGGCATGGAAAATTGAGTGGAAAAACCCGATGGCTGACCGCACCGCGGCGGCGGCGGCATGGGCAACTGATTTGAAATAAGTTGCGGGTTCCGGGTTCCGGGTTCCGAGTTCCGGGTTCCGAGCTTCGCGCATCGCTGGTGCCGCGCGAGCGGCATGGAAAACTGACAAGAAACGGGTTCCGAGTTCCGGGTTCCGAGTTGCGAGTTGCCCCGCCGCCACCCGGTTGCGGCGGTCCCAGATTGGATCGCTGCCGTCGGGATCAGTCCGGCAGCAGCGTCTTTTCGAGGGAGGCCCAGCGATTCCGGGCCACTCTGAGCTGGACGCCGTTCTCGAGGTGGACGAGGCCGCCGCCGTCGTCCGCGCGTTGCATGGCGCGCACCCGCCCGAGGTTCACGATCGTCGAGCGGTGGATGCGGAGGAACCGGGCGGCGTCGAGGCGTTGCTCGAGCGCGTGCATGCGGTCGGCCAGCAGGTGTACGCCGCGGGTGGTGTGTAGGCGCACGTAGTCGCCCACGGCCTCGATCCAGTCCACGTCATCGACGTCGATGAGCAGTGTGCGATGGTTGCGACGCACGGCGAGCCGGGTGATCTGTGTGGCGACGGCACCGGCCTCGACCGGGTCATCTTCGACGGTTGCGCGGTGACCGCGCACGAGGGCGGCCAACGTGTGACGGAGCGACCACGCGTCCTCGGCGTCGAGGCGGCGAACCGCGCGACGCACGGCGGCCCGTAGTCGCGGCCGGCCGAAGGGCTTGAGCACGTAGTCGAGCGCGTGCACCTCGAATGCGCGTAGGGCGTGCTCGTCGTGCGCAGTGACGAAGACGATGCCCGCCGGCACGTCGTCACCGAGCGCGTCGAGCACGCCGAACCCATCGCGGTCGGGCATCTGCACGTCGAGAAGCAGCAGGTCCGGGCGCAGCGCGCGGACCTGTTGGATCGCCTCGTCTCCGTTGCGCGCTTCGCCGATCACGGCAACGCGCGGTTCCTCCGCGAGCAGTGCGTGCAACGTGTCGCGTGCGGCGCGCTCATCGTCCACGACGAGCGCGCGGAATACGCGGCCTTCACGCATAGACGTGTCCAGAAGGGGGGGCCGCGCCTTCGACACGATCGATTGGGGTTGCCGGCAGCTCGATCTGCACGCGGGTCCCGAAGTTCGGCCGGCTCTCAACCACGAGAGACTGCGCGTCACCGAAGAGCTGCTCGAGCCGCTCGCGTGTGGCCGACAGGCCCGTGCCCGTGCCGCGCGTTTCGGCGTCGTCACACACGCCGGGCCCATCGTCTTGGACGGTGATCCTGAGCCTGCCATCCGACTCCCATGCTCGAATGGCGACCTGGCCGGCCGTCGACGCCGCGGCGACGCCGTGCCGGATCGCGTTCTCGACGACTGGCTGGAGGAGCAGCGGCGGCACGGCGAGCCCGCGAACCCGGTCATCGGCGTGGATCGCCACGCGCAGCCGGTCGCCGAAGCGGGTCTGTTCGACGGCGAGGTAGGCCTGCACCATGTCGAGCTCCTCATCGAGCGGCACGAGCGTGCGAGAGGTGCTCTGCTGAACGCGCTGGAACAGGTCGCCGAGGTGGTCGAGCATGGCGTCGGCCTCGACGTGCCGGCCCGATCGCCAGAGGTGGCCGATGGTGTGCAACGTGTTGAACAGGAAGTGCGGGCGGATGCGGGCGACGAGCGCCTCGAGCCGCGCCGTCGCGAGCTGGCCCTCGACGCGCGCCAACCTCAGCTCACGGGCGCGCTGGGCGCGGTAGTACATCACGCCCTGCGTCACTGCGCCCGGGGCGAAGTACGCGGCGGCGCCGACGTGTGCGCGCATCGCGGACCACAGCGCGGCGTTGCGCACGAGCGCGTCGAGCGTGCCATACTCGCCGCTCGTGAGCCAGAAACCGACGATGACGAGCACGTTCAGGAGAAAGAACAGGACCGCGGACGCCAGGATATGGAGCGGCAGTGTGCGTCGCCAGCTCGCGCGGTTGATGGGCCAGCGCGATACGAGCGCGATGACCGCGAGCGTCACCGGGATCCACGGCACGGTCTGTACGAGCGTCCCGCGCAGCGCCTCGCTCATCGTGACAGGTTGCCACTGGAGCGCGCCGCCGAGCACGTTCTGGCTCGCCCAGACCAGCGCAACGAGCAGCCAGAACGCGATGACGCCGAGCGTGACTTTGGTTTTCACGTTCTACTCCCTACGAGGCTGGAAGCCGAACAGAGTCGCGTAGCTCCCGATCGACGCACCCATGTGGCGGGTTGCCCCTGAAGGCCCCCTCACCCTGACCCTCTCCCCCCAGTCGGGGGAGAGGGGATGTTCCCTGCGACTCCTCACGAATACGTTGCCGTATTGCGAGCAGAGGGACTACCGGACCCGGCCGCCGTATGCGCCCGTCGTGATCTCGATCACGTCCATCGATCCGCCGAAAGAGGCCAACGCTTCGATCGCGGTCAGGTAGCGGATCTCGCGGATCTCTCGGCTGTTGATCATCCTGATATCCATGAGGTCGTAGTAACGTTTGCCGTTGACGAACACGGCTGTCAACGTGCCGCGACTCCTGCCTCGTTCGAGAAACCACGGGCGCAGGCGCTGGATCGCGGCGAGTGCGTCCCTCGACCCGGCATCGGCTCGGATCTCGTCGCCGGTGAGCACATACCTCGATGAAATCGGCGCGCCGGCCGGGGCAGGCGTGATGGTCGATCCGCTCGCGCAGCCGAGCACGGTCATAAGGATAGCCACTGAGAGACTTCGCGTGATACTCGTCATGGTCGCTGCCTCCTGCGGGAGGTGAGGGTTCCGCTCGAAGAAGGCGCTGCGCGAGGGCGCGGACAACGCTGGCTCGACGAGTGGTGGCGGCCGCCCGCCGAACGGTGGGACCGGCGGGACAAGGTCGAAGCCGAGCGTGCCCGCGACGCCGAGGCTTAACGGTGACGCCTCGTCGTTACAATGACGACACCGTTGACGCCGCGTACGCCGTACACGGACGTCGACGCGATGTCCTTCAGCACATCGATCCGCGCGATGTTTTGCGGGTGAACAATGGCGATCCGGGAGCCGAAGGTTCCGCCCTGGACCGGGATATCGTCGATGACGAGCAGCGGCTCGGCGTCACCCAGCCCGGTACGCATGCCTCGGATGCGGATGGTGAAGTCGCCACCTGGGAGGGGTAGAACCTGCACACCGGGAATCGCTTCGAGCAGCTGTTCGATGCCGGAAAGGCTCCCGCGACCCACGCGCTCGGCCGAGACCGATGAGATCGAACCGGCGACGTCCTCTCGGGACTGCGTCCCGTACCCGACGGATACTACGTCTTCGGGCGCTGGACGTCTCGGCGCGTGTCCCGGCAAGGCGCAACCGGCCTGGAGCGTCAAAGCGGCGGCCCCGACAGCCGTAAGGCGAGCGCTATTCCTGCGTTTCATCGTCACTATACTCCGGGTAGGGATCGACACGATGTGACTGCCGTCGAGCGTTGGTGCCGGTCAGCGCTCGATCATGAGGTTCGTTTTCTTAGACAGGCGACGAGCAGAATCGGTTGTTGCCTATTCGCGTCTCACGTTGCCCGCCTTTCTGGAACCGTCCGTACGCCGCTATCATGACCCAGCGCCGAGGACCACCGAGCCGCTAGATCACCAGAGCTCGAACGAAACCGCATCGGAAACATGAGGCGTCGACGGGGCCGGACGATGAGACAGCTCCATGAGTGAAGAGCACGCGGCGGGCGTACGCCATCGGTCGTTCGCTGCCGTGCTGCGTGAGGGCGAGAAGGTCCGTTTCCTCGAGCTGTTCTTCGACCTCGTCTTCGTGCTCGCGTTCACGCAGTGCACGGCGCTGATGGTGGCGAACCCGACGTGGGGTGGTGTCGCCCAGGGCATGCTCGTCCTCGCCGTGCTGTGGTGGGCCTGGGGGGGCTACGCCTGGCTGACCAGCGTGGTCGATCCCGAAGAAGGCGCGGCGCGCATCACCATGTTCGTGGCGATGGCCGCAATGCTGATCGCCGCTTTGTGCGTACCGCGCGCGTTCAGCGATCGGGGGCTCGTCTTCGCGATGGCCTACGGCGTCGTACGCGCCGCACACATCGCGCTGTTCACGATGGCCAGCCGCGATGACCCGGCGCTCCGCCACTCCGTGGCTACGCTGGCAGTCAGCTCGGCGATCGGCGTCGGCCTGCTCGCCGGCGCGTCGTTCCTCGACGGCATCGCGCAGGGCGCGTTGTGGTTGCTCGCCATACTGCTCGACTACGGCGGGCCGGCACTGTTCGGCACCGCCGGCTGGCGTCTCGTGCCCTCGCATTTCGCCGAGCGGCACGGACTCGTCATCATCCTCGCGCTCGGCGAGTCGATCGTCGTGCTCGGCGTCGGCGCCGAGGTCGGCCTCAGCGCCGGCGTCATCATCGCGGCCATGCTCGGCGTGGCACTCGCGTCAGCGCTGTGGTGGACCTACTTCGACGTCGTTGCCCTGGTCACGGAG
>JBOHRM010000475.1:0-4133 GCA_050732715.1 Longimicrobiales bacterium | reverse complement strand
AGCTGCCCGCGTCGGAGCTGGTGCCGCTGTTCATCGAGGGGCGCGCTGTCGAGGAGGGCCCGCTGCAGCGTGTACTGAACGTCGAGAGCTACGAGCTACCGCCGCTGCCCAACCTCTTCTTCACGCGTGACGCGTCGATGGCGCTGAACGGCAGCGTGATCATCGGATCGATGCGGCACGCCGTGCGCTGGTCCGAGGAGATCGTGATGAAGACGCTCTTCCGGTACCACCCGCGCCTGCGCAACAACGGCGTCATCTACGATGGGAGCGAGGAGCGGCGCGCGGGCTACACCATCGAAGGTGGGGACGTGCACGTGCTCCGGCCCGACCTGATCGCGATCGGCTTGTCCGAGCGTTCGACGCCCGGCGCGTTCGATGCCATCGCGGACCGTCTCGTCCGCGAATGCGGCGTTCGCGACATCCTCGTGGTGGTGCTGCCGCCGGACCCGGCGATGATCCACCTCGACATGATCTTCACGATGATCGACCACGATCACTGCGTGGTCTTCCCGCCCGCGTTCGTCGGGCCGACGCGAAGCCCCGTCCTGCTCTATAGCGCGAACAAGACCGGCATGCGCGAGATGCCGAACCTGTTCGCCGCGCTGCGCGAAGTCGAGCTCCCGCTCGAGCCGGTCTTCTGCGGCGGTGACCGGCGCACGTTCCAGGAGCGCGAGCAGTGGTCGAGCGGCTGCAACTTCGTCGCCGTCCGGCCCGGCCTGCTGCTCGGCTACGCGCGGAACGAGCACACGTACCGCGAGCTCGAGCGCGACGCCGGCTACCACATCGTCAACGGCCTCGACTTCCTCACCGGCGAGGCCGAGGTCGGAGACGACGAGAAGGCCGTCATCGTGTTCGAGGCCTCCGAGCTCGTGCGCGGCGGCGGCGGCTCGCGCTGCATGACCATGCCGATCCTCCGAGACGATATCTGGTGAACGTCACCCGCGATCCGCCTCTGACCTCCTCCTCCCAGCCGGCTGAGGCCCGCAGGGGGCCGCTCGTCCGCAGCATCACACTCGGCGACCTCCAGCTCCACACGCTCGACGGCGGACTCCAGCGCCTCGACGGCGGCGCCATGTTCGGCGTCGTGCCGAAGCCGCTCTGGGAACGCCGCATCCCGGCCGACGAGCGCAACCGCATCCCCCTCGCGATGCGCTGCCTCCTCATCGAGGCGCCCGAAGCGCTCGTGCTCGTCGACAATGGGGCCGGCAACAAGGAATCGCCGAAGTTCATCGACATCTACGGCCTCGAGAACGCACCAGCGCGTTCAGGCGAGCACAGCACACCACACCCCACCCGGCTCGAGGACGCCATCGCCGCCGCGGGCTTCAGCGCCGCCGACATCGACATCGTCATCGACACACACCTCCATTTCGACCACGGCGGCGGCAACACCTACCGCGATGCCGAAGGTCAGGTGCGGCCATCATTCCCGAACGCCGAGTACTACGTGCAGAAGGGCGAGTGGGAGTTCGCGCACCTCCACAACGAGCGCATACAGGCGAGCTACCCGCGCCACAACTTCGACCCCATCGCCGAAGCCGGCGCGTTCCGATTCCTCGAAGGGGAACAGGAGATCGTGCCCGGCATCCGAGTCGTGCCCACGCCCGGCCACACGCCACACCACCAATCGGTCATCATCGAGTCCGCCGGCCAGATCGCCTGCTTCCTCGCAGACCTCGTCCCCACCTCGGCACACCTCCCGCTCCCCTGGATCATGGGCTACGACGTCGAGCCCCTCGTCACCCTCGAGACCAAACGCCGCCTGCTCGGCCGCGCCCGCCGCGAGCAGTGGCTCCTCATCTTCGAGCACGACCCCACCATCGCCTGGGGCCGCCTTGACCCGTCCGACGAACGGCCTGCGCTCGTCGAGGCCATCGCCTGGCACGACTGACTGGCGGAAGACACAGGCCCCGACGCCAACTCGTAGCCGTTAGCGTCATCCTCTACCCGTGGATGCTTATCGGCCTGCTTGCGTTCCAGGTGCCATCGTGGCATCCTCGCTCTTGAGTCCTTCGGTTCGCGATTGTCACCTTTCGATCGTCGTGATGAGCCGAAGGGAGCCAGCCGAGCGCGGAGGGTTGCATGGTGCCGACGGTGCGCCACGGACGAGGCAGGCGAGCTTGTTCCGTAATTCTGTTGCGCCGTCTCCGCCGTGACCCTTATCGCCGAATCGGACGCGCTCAGCAAGTCGTTGGATGCCGCGGCGCGTGCACGGCAGGGAACCGGAGTGCGTGATTCATATCCCGCGTGAGATCCAAGTTTCGATCGACACGCTGTCTCCTTCGATGTCGCTCTTGCCGGCACCTACGTCCGTCCAAGCGCACGGCGATTGCCGGAGGCGTGTCATGATTCGCGATCCTCAAACGTTGATTGTATACAACTTTGCGCAGCTCCATCTAAATCGCGCCTCGGGAAAGGCGCTTCTGCAACGAGTGACGTCCTAGTTTAGTTAGTCATGGCGACTAGCCGTGCAACGCTTCCTCCGGGCGGCGGGAGCGTGTTGGCTGTGGATACAAGTGGGCGTCCAAAAGACAAAAAAGACAAAGGCGAGACGGGCTGTTGACGGCTTCCGCGAGCACGCAAGGAGGGGGTGTGCGCTACATGCGCAGGACGTCTCGGTGGTCCGCTACAAGTCGGGAATGTCCACCCAGAAAGAGGCCGTAGCGATCGAAGACCGGCGTTAGCAGCAGGTGTGTTCCACTCAACTCACCCACACCGGAGGTGGGCATCTATGTCGACCACTCGTTTGAGAAGCAAGGCCGTATGCTCGCTGTGGCCCGCGCTTGCGCTGGCCGCCATCGCCGTCAACGTCGCCGCGCCGTTGGTGGCGCAGCAAACAGGTGTGATCACGGGCACCGTGACGAGGACCGGCACAGGCCAACTTCTCGCCGACGTGCAGATCTCGGTCGGCGGCACGGGGATCGGCATGCTGACCACCGGAGACGGGCAGTTCCGGCTTCTGGACGTGCCCGCGGGGACGCATACGATCTCGGCGACGCTGATCGGATATGGCCAGGAGGAATCGGAGGTCGAGGTGACCGCGGGTGACGCGGTTACCGTGGACTTCGAGCTCCAGACCACGGCGGTCCAGCTGGACGGCATCGTGGTGACCGGGACGGGGATCGCGGCCAGGCGCCGCGAGCTCGGGAACAGCATCGAGCTGATCACCGCGGAACAGATCGCGGCATCGGGCGCGGTCAACATTGATGAGGTGCTGCGCGGCAGGGTGCCGGGCATGACCGTCCAGGGCGCCTCGGGCCAGGTCGGTGCCGGCTCGCAGATCCTGCTTCGTGGCCTCACCTCGCTCAACGGACGGAACCGGCCGTTGATCTACATCGACGGCATCCGCATGAATGACCGGGGCGCCTACGAGAATGATGGCGCGGGAAACGGCAGGACGGGCGGCCAAGGGGCGACGGTGCTCAACTCGATCAATCCGCTGGATATCGAGCGGATCGAGGTCATCAAGGGCGCCGCGGCCGCCACGCTGTACGGCACCGAGGCGAGCGCGGGCGTGATCCAGATCGTGACCAAGAGAGGAATCAGCGGTCAGCAGCGGTGGACGCTCTCGGTCGAGCAGGGCGTCTCCGTTCCCACGCACGTGGGCCCAGACTCCGATCCAACGGGACTGCACCTGAACGACTGCACGGTCGGTGGACCGCTCCGCCCGGAACAGACGGGGCCCGACCCCGCGTGCCCGTCGAGCGGCAGCTGGCTCCAGAACGCCCATCACCAGAAGTACAACCTGAACGTTCGGGGCGGGACGGAAGATCTCGACTACTTTTTCGGCGCCAACTGGGGCAACCAGCAGGGGATCGCCAATGTCCCGACCCAGTACGATCCACAGGAGTCCACGGACATCAACGTACGCGGCAACTTCGGGATCACCTCATTCGACAACCTCGAGGTCCGGCTGAACAGTTCGTTCACGCGCCGGGACATCTCCTGGATCGAGGACGGCGACAACAATAACGGTTTCACCAAGAACGTCATCAAGCTGGATGTAGGCGATACACCGGAAGACGTCGACTCGCTGGTGTTCCAGTCGGATATCGATCAGACCATCGATCACATGACGATCGGCATGAATTTGAGGTTCACACCGAACGCGAGCTTCCGTCACCGCCTCAACC
>JBOHRM010000474.1:0-9133 GCA_050732715.1 Longimicrobiales bacterium | reverse complement strand
ATCTCGATGGGCACCGCGCTGCCGCGCGCCCTGCGCGGCCGCGAGCCCACGCTCGCCCTCGGAGACCTCGACCGTTTCGGCATCGCCGGCGGCCGCGACGCCTCGCTCGAGGAGACGTTCGCCCGCGTCTATCGCTCCGACGCCGGCACCGTGGTCGGCGGCGCGGCGGGAGAGGCGCTCGAGGCGGTGCGCATCCTGAAGGCCGCCAACCCCGCGCAGTACGAGCCCGCGCCCAACGTCGAGTACCCCAAGAGCACGTTCGGCCGGTCGCTACGCCAGATTGCGCAGCTCATCAAGGCGGACGTCGGCGTCGAGATCTCCTTCGCAGACCTCGGCGGCTGGGACACGCACCGCGCCCAGGGTGGGCCCACCGGCCAGCTCGCGCGCCGCTTCGACGAGATGGCGCGCGGCATCAGCGCCCTGTACAACGACCTCGGCGACCGCATGGAGGACATCGTCGTCATGACCATGTCCGAGTTCGGCCGCACCGTGGCCGAGAACGGGACCGGCGGCACCGACCACGGCCACGCGAACTGCATGATGGTAATGGGCGGTCAGATCGGCGGCGGCCGCATCCTCGGCGACTGGCCCGGCCTCGAACGCGAGCAGCTCTACGAGGGCCGCGACCTCGAGCTGACCACCGATTTCCGCGACGTCTTCGCCGAGATCGTGGCCCGGCATCTCGGCGCCGAGCGGATGGACGAGATCTTTCCCGGCCACGCGACCGGCGCCAACCGCTGGCGCGGCGTGCTGCGTCACGCCTGAGCCCGGCAGCCGCGGCGGAGACTCGAACGCCGACGGCGCGTTCGCGGTCCAACTACGTGATCGATCAGTGACTCCGCCTGCCTCATAGTCGTTTTGGCGCGAGTCCGAGGGCGCGTTTGCGTTCGCGGCGTCTCATGATGCCGGTGTTGCTCGTGGTCGGCGGGCGTGATCCGATGCTCGACTCCGCCGAGTCGCACCGAAGGCTTGAGCGCGCGGTGCCCCGGCTCACAGTGCGGTTCCTGCCCGATGCGGGGCACATCCTGCTCGACCAGACGGCGCCGGTTCTCAGCTTTCTCCAGTCGGCGCACGCGAGCTGATCTCGGCTGTAGTGCTTCGGCGAGTTCGGCAGTCAATTTCGATCAGCGGTACGACCCGATCCAGGGCTCACGTTGCTCGCTACTCCACCTTGAGCGAGGCCGCGGGATCGATGCGCGACGCGCGGCGCGCGGGCAGGTAGCTCGCGAGCAGCGCGATCGCCGTGAGGAACGCGATCATGGCGGCGAACGTCGCCGGGTCGGTCGGCTCGGTGCCGAAGAGGAGTCCTTCGAGCACGCGGGTCAGCGCGAGCGCGGCGAGGAATCCGAGCGCGAGGCCGAGAGCGGCGAGGCGCAGACCCTGGAACGCGACCATGGAGCGCACTTGGCCGGGCCTTGCGCCGAGCGCGATGCGGATCCCGATCTCGCTGGTCCGCTGTGTGACGAGGTACGAGGTCACGCCGTAGAGCCCTACAGCGCCGAGAAACAGCGCGATCGCGGCCGCGACGAGCAGCGCAAGCATCGTGAAGGACTCGCGCAGCATCCCGGCGCTTCTGGAAGCTGCGCAGCATCAGTCCCGAGCCGATGAGGAGTACTAGCGCGAGCGCCGTCTGTACGACGACCAGCAACTGCCGTGCGCGATTTCGATCGCGGCCCGCGGTAGAGCCACGCGCGGATCGTGACAGCATCGCCAGCACGTCCAGCCGCGTCAGCCGCAGCGATGGAACGATGCCGAGCAGCACGGCCGCGAGCACCGTGATCCCGAACGTGAAGACGAGGACGAGTGGGTCGATACCGACCTCGTCGAGCCGCGGGATGCCGGGCGGCGCTGCACGAAGCATTACGGGCACGCCGATCCGCGCTAGCGCGAGGCCCGCCGCGCCGCCGGCCAGCGCGATCAGACCGGCCTCGGCGAGATAATGGCCGATCAAGCGGCCGCGGCCGGTGCCGAGGGCGGTGCGGACGGCCATCTCCTTCTGTCTCGCCTCGGCGTGCACGAGAAACAGGTTCGTCACGTTCGCGCACGCAATGAGGAAGACGAACACCGCCGTGCCTAGCAGGATCCACAACGGTTGGCGCACGTCGCGAATCACGGAGTCGCGGAGCGATATTAGGACCGGCGCCAGCCCGCCTTGGTCGATCAGCGCACGGAAATCCGCATCTTCGGTCTCGAGGAAGGCTGGCAGCGAAAGGCGAGGCGGCCAGGGAACCCGTGCCGCATCGGCCCTCGAACCCGACGTCCACGCGTTCCTGGCACGACACTCGTGGTGCTGGGTAGCGACGCTTGTCGCAAATGGGCCATATACGGCCCTCTACCCGACATTCACTGGGTTGGGTGTCGCGAGTGACGTGTCGGGCACGAACGAGCGTCGCGCCGGGGCGCTGCGATCCTACGATCGGCAGATTGTCGAAAGCCTACGGTGATCGTGCCCGGTGAGATCACGAGGTGGCCGATCGCCACGGCTCCGAACGGCAAGCTCCCGCGCGACGACCCTCCGCTCGAACACTGTCTTTCGAGGTGGCCGGAAGCGGCAGGTTTTACGTTGCCGCAATTCTGGGCGGACGTACTCGGAGAGGCGGTCGCGAGCGCCGCAGAGTAGGTCTCAGGATTGGGCAGTGGCCCATTGGCGATCCTCTTGACAGCCCCCCGGCCGCCCGCGAATTGTTGCGGGCCGATTCTTCATGCAGCCACGCGCTGAACGTGCGGTTATGACGCTCGCCGGGCTCGGCGCATAGCGGTCTCGCGAAACTTTCACCGGCGACTCCACGTCGGGTCAATATCGAAACCTTCGATTCCGGGTCTATGACCACTCCGCTCATCGAGCTCGACGGCCTGACCCAGGCGTACGGCAACCTGGTCGCGCTCGAAGGCCTGACGGGCACGATCCCGCGGGCGAGCGTCGGGCTCGTTGGCGCGAACGGCGCGGGCAAGAGCACGCTGATCAAGGTGCTGCTCGGCATCTTGAAGCCGTCGGCCGGCCGCGCGTCGGTGCTCGGCCTGTCGGTGGCCGACCAGACGATCGCGATGCGGGAGCGCGTGGGCTACATGCCCGAGCGGGGCGGCCTCCCGCCGGACCAGACGGCGGCGGACTTCATGATCTACGCGGCGCAGCTCGCGGGGATTCCGCCGAGGGCGGCGCGGCAGCGCGCGTCCGACGTTCTCACGCTCGTGGGACTGCACGAGGAGCGGTTTCGCCATCTCGGCGACTTCTCGACCGGCATGCTCCAGCGTGCCCTGCTGGCGCAGGCGATCGTACACGACCCCGATCTCGTGCTGCTCGATGAGCCGCTGGCGGGCCTCGACCCCGAGGGCCGCGATCAGATGCTCCGCCTGATCGGCCGATTGAGAGGGTTCGGGATCTACACGCTGGTGTCGAGCCACGTGCTCAGCGACATCGAGAGCACGTGCGACTGGATCGTGATGATCGAGGGCGGCCGCATCGTCCGCAACAGCACGCTCGAGTCACTCACGTCGGGAGACACGGTCGGCGTCGAGGTCATCGACAACGTAGAAGCCGTCGACGCGCTGCTGAGGGAACGTGGCGCCGGCGTACGCCGCCGGGGCCATTTCCTCGAGGTGACGGCGAGCCATGCGGATCCTTACGACCTGATCAATCGCGTGCTCGCTGAGACGGGGAGCGGGCTCAGTCTGCTCAAAGCCAACGTGCGGAGTCTCGAGGACGCGTACCTCGGGGAATGGCGGGGCACGCCGTGAGCCGGGAACAGGATTGGGCGCCGGGCGCGGCATTCCCCGTGCCGGGCGCCGCTGCGGCCGGGACCGCGGCTGTGGCGGCGCCGGCGACCGCCGAGGGGACGATCTACGACCTGGGCTACTCTCCCCACGAGGGTATGCGGCTCGGTCGCGCGGGTGCCCTTCGCGCAATGGTCGTAGATGGGACCCGGCGCGCCCTGGGCCTGCGGCGGAAGCCGTGGGCGAAGGTGCTGCCGTGGTGCCTGATCGCCGCGGCGGTCGTGCCGGCCGCGTGGGTGGTCGCGCTCACGTTCGTGGTCGGGGGATTCTCGCTCGAGGACGCCGGCCCGTTCGGTGACCCGGCCGAGTTCTTCGAGATGATCGGCATGCTCGCCATGTTCTTCGTCGCGCTCGTGGCGCCCACGCTCCTGATCCCCGACCGGCAACACGGCGTGCTCGCGATCTACGCCTCGCGCCCGGTCCGCGCGATCGACTACCTGCTGGCGCGCGGCGTGACGCTCATGGCGCTCACGTTCCTTTTCATCCTCATCCCTCACACGATCCTGTACCTCGGGATCTCGGCGCTCTACGTGGACGGGTTCCTGACCGGCCTGGTCGAGCACGGCGCGGAGATCCCCGAGATCCTGGGCACCACGGCGGCGTTCGTGCTCGGCTACGGCGCACCCGCGTTCCTGGTCGCGCTGTTCGTCCGCCGCGTCGTCATCGCCTCCGGCGTCTACGTCCTCATCATGTTCCTCACCGTTTCGCTGATCGAGGCGATGCCGAGGGCCACCGACCTCCTGGTCTTCAAGGTCATCGCGCCGCTCGCGCTGTTCTGGAATCCGTTCTCGATCCGCGACTGGCTCTTCGACCGGGAACCCGGGCAGTGGGCGCTCGACCGCGCCGGATTAGCACCGTGGGTCGGCGTCCTCGCCATCGTCGGCATCGCTCTCGTGACGGCCGTGATCGCGCACCGCAGGTACCGGAGGCAGTTCTGATGGCCACCACGCAGGTCCGCATCCCGCCGAGCCCGGTCACGCCGGCCCGCGACCCGGCCCGCGCCGCGGCCGCGACCGTCGAGGTCCACGGCGTGTCGAAGTGGTTCGGCACCAAGGTGGCCGTCTCGGACGTGTCGTGCTCGTTCGGCCCCGGCATCACCGGGCTGCTCGGCCCCAACGGCGCCGGCAAGACCACGCTCCTGCGCATGATCACCGGTCTGCTTCACCCCTCGGAAGGCGAGGTGTCCGTCTTCGGCACGAACCCGCTGAGGGACCCGGCGATCTACCGGCGGGTCGGCTTCGTTCCCGAGGATGACGCCGTCTACGGTTATCTCACCGCCCGTCAGCTCGTTCGGTACGCGGCCGAGCTGGGCCGGCACGACGCATCGGCGGGGGCCGTCGATCGGGCGATCGCGAAGGTGAATCTGCTGGACGCCGCCGACCGCCCCATCGCCGAATACTCGAAGGGGATGCGACAACGCGCGAAGGTGGCTGCCGCGCTCATCGGCGACCCGGAGCTGCTGGTGCTGGACGAGCCGCTGAACGGCGCGGACCCCACGCAGCGCGCGGTCCTGATCACGCTCTTCCACGAGCTCGCCGCCGCCGGCCGCACGCTCATCGTCTCTTCCCACGTGTTGGCCGAGGTCGAGCGTATGACCGACCGCGTGATCGCGATGCTCGACGGCAAGCTCGCCGCGGCCGGCGGGATCCGCGCGATCCGCGCGGCGATGACGCATATCCCGCACAAGGTCCGCATCGACGCCGACGATCCGCGCGTCCTGGGCAGAGCGCTCGTGGACGTGCCCGCCATCGTGGGCGTCCACTTCGAGGACGGCGGGCTCGAGGTCGAGACGTCGAACCTGGCCGAGCTGGGGACCGCGCTCCCGGCGCTCTCGATCGCGCATTCGGTGCGGGTCACGCGCTTCGAGCCGGTGGACGCCTCGCTCGAGAGCGTGTTCCGCCACCTGCTGAGCATCCGCCGATGACCCCGATGCTGGCGATGGTCCGCGTCACGGTCCGTCAGCTCACGGGCCGCGCTCGGCTCCTGGGCTTCGGCGTGCTCAGCCTGGTGCCCGCCGTGCTGCTCGCCGCGGCGTCGCGCTCCGCGGATCCGAGCGCGCTCGACCTCGAGCTGGGCGTGCTGCTCGTCGTGCCGTTCTTCGCGCTCGTGATCCCCACCACCACGCTCATCCTCGCCGGCTCGGCGCTCGGCGAGGAGCGGCGCGACCGGACACTGTCGTTCCTCGTGCTCCGGCCGATCAGCCGCCTCGAGATCGCCGCCGCAAAAACCATCGCGGCCGCGCTGGTGTCGACCGCGTTCGCCGTGGTCGGGACGCTCGCGCTGTCCCTGACGTGGCTGGCCGTGGGCGGCCGCTTCGACGTCTTCCCCTCGATCGTGATGGGAGCGGCGCTGGCGTGCGTGATGTACAGCGCGGTCTTCGTGCTGCTCGGGAACGTGGTGGCGCGGTCAACCCTGGTAGGCCTGATCTACGTCCTGTTCTTCGAGACGGTGTTGGTCGAGAACCTCCCTCGGCTCGCCGGCGCTTCACTGTGGCGCATCGGTCTGGGGGCCACGCTCGAGACGATGCCCGCACACTTTCCCGCGCAGGCACTCCTCGGCGCCATGGGCGAGTGGGTTCCATCACTCGACGTCGCGCTGATCGTGATGGCTTCGATCACGTTCGTGACGGTGGGAATCTGCACGGTCCTCCTGAAGCGCACGGACGCTCTCTGATCGGCTATTCTAGGGTTTATTGAGGGTGTAGGTGTAGACGTACACGTACACCTACACCCTAAAACAAAACTGCCGACCGGATACGTCAGCGCATTCCGGACCCGGAGCACTTTAGGACCGCACGGATCCCGTAATTCTATATCCGCCGTCCCGACTCAGCGCGGATCGCGGAAGACGCCGGCGACGCCTCGCGCGATGCGCGATACGTCCCAGCCGCCGCCGTTGGCGTTCGACATTACGGCGACCACCATGTTCTCGTCGGGAAAGATCATGAGGGACGCCTCTCCACCGAGAACGCTGCCGCCGTGGCCGATCATTCGTGTGGTCGCGTCGTCGTCATCGCCGAGCGCCACGGTGTTGATCCCCCAACCGTAGCCGTACTCGGTCGGCGCGCCCGACTTGAGCCGCTGCGGCGTCCAGAACAGTTCGACCGTGGCGGAATCGAGGATCTCGCGGTTCAGCATCGCGTGGCCGAATCGGACCAGCTCCGTCGGCGTCGAGAGAAAACCGCCCGCGGCCATCGGGCAGCTCATGTCGATCTCCTGACCCCGCCGCAACACGCCGAACGTTGCGCGATCGTACTTCACCGCCTCGTCCGGGCCTTCGTCGCCCAGGTCGGGCACGGTCTGCGCCATACCGATCGGCGTGAAGACCTCGCGGTCCATGAACGCGAGGAACGGCTCGCCCGCGACGGACTCGACCACGGCGCCGACGAGCCGCCACCCGAAATTCGAGTAGCGCCACTCGGTCCCCGGCTCGAAGAGCAGCGTGTCGTCGGCGACGGCGGCGATCGCCGCGCGCGCGTCGTCGCAGTGTGGCTGCCTCAGCACGTCGTCCATCCCACCCGGGTCGCGGACCACGCCGGCGATGTGGCCCATGAGTTGAGCGGTCTTGATCGGCCAGCGCTTCTCGGGGAACTCGGGCAGGTACGTCTGGATCGGCACGTCGAGATCCAGCCGGCCGCGCTCGAAGAGCAGCCCCGCGGCGGTCGCGGTGAGGGATTTCGAGATGCTCCCCACTGGAAACAGCGTCCGCGGGGTCGCAACCACTTCGCGCGATAGGTCGGCCCAGCCGAACGCCTCCACCCACACCACCTCTCCGTTCCGCGCCACCGCCACGGAGACGCCGGGCAGGTTGCCCGCTCGGATGGCGCGGCGCACCACTTTACGGGCCGAGTCCGCGGCCTCGCCGAAACGTGCAGGGGGCGCCTCCGCCGCGCGATCATCTGGACGCGCCGCGCCTCCGCCTGGAAGTAGCTGATCCCGGCGCGCAGGTCGTCCTCCGTGCGGATTGCGGTGACCAACCGATCCATCACGCTGAGCCGGCAGCCCGCGGCGGGAACGCCCATACCGACGTGCGCGAGCAGCACCGCGATCCCGGCCGCCTTGAGGTACGTCGTCTTGCCCGCCATGTTCGGACCCGTCAGGAACACGAGCCGCTTGCCGTGCGTGAGCCGCAGATCGTTCGTGGCCGGCCGCTCGAGAAGAGGGTGGTACAGACCCTCGATCGCGATCTCCTGCCCGCCATCGCCTTCGACGACGTCGGGGAAGACGTAGCCTTCGTCGACCGTGACGTTGGCCATCGAGACCAGCGCGTCGAGCTCGTGCGCGAGATCGATGAGCTGAAGCAGCATCGGCCTCGCCTCATCGCGCGCCATGGAGTCCGCGATGAGCGTCCGCGCCCAGCGGCCCGCGCGTCTCTCCCAGGCGCGGAGAACCTGCACCGGCGTTCGCTGCAACAACGTGCGCACCTGCTGGAACAGCTCCGCGAGCAGGGGCGGCGCGGCATCGGCGTCCGTGGTCAACGCATCCAGCCGCGCGAGGAACGAGGCGACGAGCTCGACGCCACGCTCCGCCTCGCGATAGAGGTCGGGATCGCGCAGCCGGATCCATAGGCTCTCGAACGAGGCGGAGGGCCCGCGGACCCGCTTCAACGTCACGAACCGCGAACCGAGATAGCGATCGAGTGGTTCGAGCAGGCGCTCATCGGGGAGCGCGACGAGTGACGTCCGGTGTTCCGCGATGTAACGAAGGCTCTCCTGGACCGCCCGAATCTCGCGAACGGAATCGAGCGGCTGGGTGAACCGGCGCTGGAGTGCCCGCCGCCCGCCGCGTGTTCGTGTACGATCCAAGCGGTCGAGCAGACCCGGATCGCCCGCCCGCGTGCCCAGGATATCCAGGTCCTGAAGCGTCTGTCGGTCGACCTTCATCCTGGGCTCGGTCCTTCGGGGCGCGATTAGCCCAGCTCGTGCCGCCGGGAGCGCCGAGGCAGAACCAAACTGTCTAGCGAATTGTTGGTCACGGCGTCGGCGAAAACGAGTTGCTGGATCGTCTTCCCTCGAGCCAACGCTTGATGGATTCAGGGCTCTCCACCGAACGGCTGCCATTCAGGATCCCCGAGATCGTCAGGTCCTCGTCGAGGTCGGGCCAGTGGATGTACGCCCCGTCGCCTGCAATCTGAAAGCGGGCCCTTTCCGCCGGCGTCGCGTACCAAAGGCGAGGAAACCAGGCGATCGGAGCGGAAATCGTCCGCCCGTCGTCGAGCTCCACGGTGAGCGTCTCGTCGCTTACTGCAACCCGCCGGGCGCGGGCATCGTGCCGCTCACTGTAGGAAGAAGGCATTCCATTCCTCCAGAAACGCATCGTGATCGTTGCGACTACACCCGCGATTGCATTTAGCTCCTTTGCAG
>JBOHRM010000473.1:0-3032 GCA_050732715.1 Longimicrobiales bacterium | reverse complement strand
GCGCGCGGGCCTCGTCGCCAGCGTCACGACCGATGATCTCGAATCGCGGCTCGACTCGAGAATCGAGATCGCCTGCTTCCGCGTCGTCCAAGAGGCGTGCACGAACATCGTCCGCCACGCCCGCGCCCTCACCGTCGGCGTCGAGCTGCGTCGCGACGCCAGCAGCCTCGAGCTGACCGTCCGCGATGACGGCGTCGGCTTCGACGTCGCCGGCTCACGATATCGCGCTAGCCTCGGCCTGCTCGGCATGGAGGAGCGCGTGACGCTCGCGGGCGGCCGCCTCGAGATCGAGTCGACGCCCGGCCAAGGCACGCTCGTCCGCGCGCGCTTCCCCTGACGTCGCCCGAGTTGGCCGGAACACGCATGCTCGTGTCCCCAAATCGCCCTTCCGATTGTCCGATGCCACGCCTATCTTGAGCGTCATCAGTCGCCCTCGCAGATCGAACAACACGGGTAGAACGACGATGGTCATCACGGAAGTCAGGGACGATCGTAGCAAGGCGCTCGGCACCGCGATCGCGCAGATCGAGCGCGCCTTTGGCAAGGGCTCGATCATGCGGATGGGAACGGACGGGGCACGCATCACGATCGAGGTGATCCCGACCGGCGCGCTCAACCTCGATGTCGCCATCGGCATCGGCGGGATCCCGCGCGGGCGCATCACGGAGCTGTACGGACCGGAATCGAGCGGCAAGACGACGCTGTGCCTGCACATCATCGCGAACGCGCAGCGCGCGGACGGCGTGGCGGCGTTCATCGATGCGGAGCACGCGCTCGACATCGAGTACGCCCGCAAGCTGGGCGTCGACGTAGAGGAGCTCCTCGTGAGCCAGCCCGATACGGGCGAGCAGGGGCTCGAGATCGCCGAGCTGCTGATCCGCAGCAACGCCGTCGACGTCGTCGTCATCGACTCGGTGGCGGCGCTCGTGCCGCGCGCGGAGATCGAGGGCGAAATGGGAGACTCGCACCCCGGCAGCCAGGCCCGGCTCATGAGCCAGGCGCTCCGCAAGTTGACCGGCGCCGTCAGCCGCTCGAAGACGTGTGTGATCTTCACGAACCAGATCCGCGAGAAGATCGGCGTGATGTTCGGCAATCCCGAGACGACCACGGGCGGCCGCGCGCTGAAGTTCTACGCCAGTCTGCGTCTCGACATCCGGCGCATCGGCGCCATCAAGGACGGCCAGGAGCTGGTCGGCAACCGCACGCGCGTGAAGGTGGTCAAGAACAAGGTCGCGCCGCCGTTCCGCCAGGCCGAGTTTGATGTCATGTACAACGAAGGCATCAGTCACAACGGCCTGCTCATCGATCTCGGCATCGAGAACGACATTGTCCAGAAGTCCGGCGCTTGGTTCTCGTACGGTGACACGCGGCTCGGTCAGGGTCGTGAGAACGCAAAGCTTTTCCTCAAGGAGAACCCCGAGATCGCCACGGAAGTCGAGGCGCGTGTTCGCGATGCGCTCGGTGCACGCGGCGCGATCACGTCCGCATCGGACGAGTAGCCGGTTCCCGGTTCGCCCGTTCCCGGTTCGCCGGTTCCGAGTTCCGCGTTCCGTTCCCGGGTTCCCCGTTGCGCCGGCCACCGGAAACCGGCTAACCGGAAGCCGGGAACCGCCTAACCTACCTTCGGCCGTTGAACCAACGCAGTAGCCCACTCTGCTTCGGCCGATGTTATCATCATCCCCACGAACCTCCGGATCGGTACGCGGCGCCTGCGTGACCCGTCCACGAACGCAGGCACGAGCAGCAGGTCCCCATGTCGAAACGCATCGCGGTTTCTCTCGTTTTCGCTGCCGCCGTCATCGCGGCATGCTCGGATGACCCCTCCTCCATCGGCACACCTCAATCCTTGACCATTTCGGCCGGGAACAACCAGACCGGCACGCCGGGTCAGGCGCTGGCCCAGCCGCTCGAGGTGCGTGTGATCGACGCGGATGATCAGCCCTACGAAGGCGTGAACGTACACTGGACGGTGATGTCGGGTGATGGGCGCGTCGAACCGGCTTCATCGATGTCGAATGAGATCGGAGTCGCCGGCACGACGTTGACGCTCGGTGAATCGCCCGGCGAAGTGCTGATCGAGGCCGTGGCCGATGGGCTGTCGGCCGTTTCGTTCAAGGCGACCGGGATGGCCGAGTGTGGCACGATCGAGCTCGTGGTGGGCGCGTCGATCGACGCGACGTTGACGGACGAGGACTGCCAGCGCAGCACGGGATCGGCGAGTCATCATTACACGCTGAACGTGGATGAGCCGCTCAGCCTCCAGCTCACCCAGACGTCGTCGGCTTTGGACGCCTATCTAGAGGTGACGGACGCGTCGGGTGCGCTCATCGCGTTCAATGATGATGTTTCGAACAGCGACCCGACCTCCGCGCTGCGCGCGTTCCTCGCGCCGGGCCAGTACGTGGTGGTCGCGTCGGGATCCGATCCCGAGGATATCGGCGACTATTCCTTGAGCACGGCGATCGAGGAGTCGGCGGTGACGAACTGCCTGTTCAACGTCTGGACGGTGCGCACGTCCGCGATCGTGCAGGACCTGTCGGCCAGCGATTGCAGCCTCAGCGACTCCGGGGGCAACGTCTACTATGCCGACCCGTACCTGATGTATCTGAGCGAGGGCGATTCGTTCACGGCGACCGAGGCGTCGGCTGAGTGGACGCCGTACCTCGAGCTCTACGCGATGACCGCAGATGGTTTCGTGTACATCGGTTACGACGACCCGAGCGGCGACGATGACGCGCAGATCACGTATACCGCGCCGGTCACGGGTGTGTACCTGCTGCTGCCCAGCAGTCTCGGAGGGGGCGAGACGGGCACGTACACGTTGACGGTCGAATAGCGGTTAGCCGGTTGCCGGTTGCCGGTTAGTCGGTTAGCCGGTTGCCGTTTGCCGATTTGCCGGTTGTCGGTTGTCGGTTGCCGGTTGCCGGTCGGGCGAGGCCTGACTGAGCATCCGGTAACTGGGAACTGGGACCCGGGAACCGAAAGCGGGAACCGGAAACCGTTTCTAAATCCCTTGCGGCCGGGGTATATTC
>JBOHRM010000472.1:0-5550 GCA_050732715.1 Longimicrobiales bacterium | reverse complement strand
CACCTGGCGGGGACGAATCGGCAGTGGCGAAACGGGGCGCGAGGTGCCGGTCGGGTGGAGCACGGCGGACATGTTCTCGCTGCTGGGACTACGGCCGCGGCTGGGCCGCTTCTATACGGCCGAAGAGGACCGGCCACGGGCCGCCGCGAATGTGGCCGTTCTCGATCACGGTTTCTGGGAGTCCGAATATGGCGGCGCGGTGGACGTGCTCGGCCAGAGCGTATCCGTGGCCGACATTGAGTACACGATCATCGGCGTGGCGCCGCCGGGGTTCACGGGTCCCGAGCTCGAGCCGGTCAGCATCTGGCTGCCCTTCAGTACCGGATTCGAGCCGCACCCCGAGTGGCCGACCACGTGGAACGCGATATGGCTCCATGTCGTCACACGTACGCGGTCAGGCGTTTCGCCGGAGGCTGCCGCCGCGGACGCGACCAGGGTGTACCGGGTCGGTGCGGAAGGGCATAGCGCGAGTGCGGCGGAGGGCGTGCTCTCACTACGCCCGCTGCACTACGGTCCAACGGGCGACGAGCGAGCGGAGGCGAAGGTCGCGCGCTGGCTTCTCGGCGTGTCCGCCATCGTGCTGTTGATCGCCGCGGCGAACGTCATGAACCTGCTGCTCGCGCGGATGCTCCGTCGACGTCGAGAGATCGCCGTGCGCCTCGCGCTCGGCATCTCGCGGGTGCGTCTGGCGCGGCTGCTGCTGAGCGAGAGCCTGGTGCTCGCCTTTCTCGGGATGGCCGGTGCGCTGGTGATCGCGTACTGGGGCGGACAAGCGATCCGGCTGGCGCTGCTGCCGGATGTCCAGTGGGGCACACCGCTCGGCGGACGCACGCTCATGTTCGCCGCGGTCGCCACCGTGATGACCGGCCTGCTGATCGGACTTGCTCCCGCGCTGCACTCGCGGCGACAGGACCTGACGCGCGGGCTGCGTGCGGGCGCGGGAGAAAGCGGCGGCCGGCGCGCCGTTGCACGCGGCGCTTTGACGGTCGTGCAGGCCGCGTTCTCGATGGTGCTCCTCGTCGGCGCGGGCCTCTTCGTCCGCAGCCTGTGGAACGTCAGTCGTATGGATCTCGGGATCGACGCGGATCGCGTGCTGGCGGTGTGGCCGACGCTGGACGAGCCGGCGCAGCGCGACGCCTTCCTACGGGAGGCGGTTGCGCATCTGCGGGTGCACGCCGGCGTCGAAGGCGTTGCGCTGGCGCTGGGCACGCCGCTGCAGGGCCAGTTCGGCGTCTCGGTCCGCGTGCCCGGCCGCGATTCGATCCGGTGGGACCCGAGCAGTGGGCCGTACATTACGGCGGCCAGCCCCGGATATTTCGAGGCTGTCGGCACACGCATCCGGCTCGGCCGCGGCTTCGAGGAAGGCGAAGGCGCGGGCACGGAGCCCGTCGTGGTCGTGAACGAAACGATGGCGAACGCACTCTGGCCCGGTGACGACGCGCTGTCGAAGTGCCTGCTCATCGGCGATGAGAACCGCACGAGCACCGAGCTCTTCGAGGATGTTCCGTGTGCGCGCGTCATCGGCATCGCCGAGGACGCGCACAGGTCCGGAATCCTCGATGAAGCCGTGATGCAGTATTACATCCCGTACGGTCAGGAGCGGGGGATCGGCGGCACACAAATCGTGGTGCGGCCGCGCGGCGACGCGATTGCGTTCGTACCCGAGCTGCGCCGCGTGCTGCACGCACTCGATCCCGGCGTCAGATATCTTGGTATCAACCCGCTCCAGCTCGTGCTCGACCCACAGATTCGGCCGTGGCGGCTGGGCGCAACCATGTTCCTGATCTTCGGCTGCCTCGCACTGCTCATCGCCGCGGTTGGGCTTTACAGCGTGATGGCGTACGGTGTCGTGCAGCGCCGAACCGAGATCGGCGTACGCATAGCGCTCGGCGCACACACGCGCGGTATCGTAGCCATGACCCTGCGACAGGGTGTTACGCTCGCGATGATCGGCGTCGTCGCGGGCTCCGCGCTCGCGCTCGTGTTCGGGCCGTTGATCGAGCCGCTGCTCTTCCAGACGCGCGGCCGCGATGCGCTCACCTTGGGCGCTGTGGCCGTGACACTCGCCGTCGTCGCCGTGCTGGCGAGCATCATCCCCGCCGCGCGGGCGGGGAGGACGGATCCGCTGAGTGCGTTGCGGGTCGAGTGAGGCGAAAACCCTGCTGCCCGATTGAACAAGGGTTAGCACGGGGAGGATCGGCCTTCAAGACGCTCAAGCCAAGGCGCCTCGCTTGTTCCTCGGACTGGTTCATACTATCTTATGTGGGCAGTATCCATAATGGGCATTACCCTAATGGGGGAACTATGACATTCATGACGGTTGACAGGCGAGGCCGTGGCACGTTCCCGGAAGAAGTTCGCCGAGAGCTCGGAATCGGCGACGCCGATACGACCCTGGTCATCCTTGAAAGGACGCAGCACGGCACGTACGAGCTGGTTCCCGCTTCTCTCGTTCCCAAAGACCAGCTTTGGTTTCACCATCCTGAGATGCAACGCCGACTCGACAACGCCGAAGCCGACTTTCGCGACGGACGTTCTACGCGTGTGGCGACGCCGGAGGAGGCACGCTCGTTTCTCGATAGCCTGAAGGACAGCTGAGGCCGCTTGGCCCGCAAGAAGCAGTTTCTGGCGGCCGAGTTTTCCGATCGCTTCAAGGAGAGCTACGCTGCGCTAACGCACGAACGTCAGAAGGGCACGGATAAGGTCATTCTGGCGCTGATGAAGCAGGAAGTAACACCGGGCATGCGTGTGAAGCCGGTCGAACCGGAGAAATATTACAGGGAAGCCCGCGTCAACGATGGTGATCGCCTTATCCATCGCATCGATGGAGAAAGGCTTTGGGTGGTCGACGTCGTAGCACACGACGATATTGGAAGATACGGCAAGCCGATCAAAGGCCTTTTCCGATAGCTCATTCGCCGCCAGGCCAGCACCGAGCGGTTCATCGGCGTCTGCGCGATATCGAAGGGTCAGTCTGTCATCCGGTTACGGTTGGTCAGCGCGGATGAGCTCGAGTCGTGACGTTCCGGCCTCGATCGGGACCGTCGCCCGCCAGGGGTGATCCCAATCGCCGGTCGGTACCATCTTGACGGGCCGGCCGCCTTGCAGCAGCTCGTAGTGCGAGCCATACGGCAGGTTGAGCGAGACTTGCGTCTCGTGCGGATCTCCAGTGCGATTCTCGAGCGTGAACGCGATACGGCCGAGCCGCTTGTCGAGCACGATCGGCTGGCCGGCCGCGAAGCCGTCGCGGTTCATCTCGATCTTGAGGCGCTGCGCGCGCAGCGTCGGCGCGCGGGGGTCGGCCAGGACGACGTCGAACCGCTTGCGCAGTCCATCGCGCGGCTCGACGGCGAGCGTGTCGCCCGATTCCGCGAGCGTGCCGCCGTACGCGGTCCATCCGAACAGCGGGTCCTCCGTGACCAGCGTTCTGGCCATGCGCAGCGCGGCGCCGAAGCCGAGGTCGATCTCGCCGTCGTAGTGCCACGGCCCGCGCGGCACCTGCACACCGCCGGGATAGCTCGAGCCCATCCACGCGTTGCCGTACTTCCCGGACATGAACTGCCAACCCGCCGCGCCGTCATTCGCCTCGCCTGGGAACCAGTAGCCGTAGTTCGACTCGGGCGTGCCCGCGTTCATCAGCGCCCACGAGCTCAGGTAGGACGCGTATCCGAGCTGCAACCAATCGAACGGTTCGGGCGCGAAGTTGATGGCGTAGTCGAGGACGCCCCAGCCACCCATGGCGGCCATGTAGCTGAGTGACGGGTCGGCGCCGAGCTGGTAGTAGCTCGGCGTCAGCCAACCACGCACGACGAGGTTGGCGGAGAGCTGGCGATCCATGAACGCACGCGCGTCTTCGCGCCGGACTACGGGGTGCGAGTACCAGCGCTGTTGCTGCCAATCCCACCAGAGGTGCTCGTCCGGCGCCATGTCGTGCGTGGCGCCGTATTTGGCGAGCGCGTAGCTCGACTCGAAGGCGGTGCGGTCGAACGCGTACTCGGAGCGGAACGGATATACGTCGTCGTAGACGAAGTATTTGACCTTCTTCTCCCACTCCGCGCGGAGGTGGTCGGCTCGTGCCTGGAAGCCCTCGCGCTCGAGCGCATCGATCAGCTCGAGCACGATCAGCTCATTGTACAGTCCCCACTTGTAGGTCTCGTAGTACTCGGGGTAGATCTCGTACGGATAGATGTAGAACGCCTTCGCCGTCTGGTACGCGCGCTCGAGGTAGCCCGCGGCATCGAGGTACGTCGACAACCGCGGGTACATCTTCGCGATCTCGTACATGTGATAGTAGAGCATGATGATGTGCGGGTAGTCGTAGGACCGCCACACGTGCTCTTTGTCGAGGTCGCGATCGGTCCACGCGCGCCGTCGTTCGGACGAACGATTCGTGTACCATTCGGGGGTGCCGTAGACGCCGTACGGGTATGGCCGCTCCGCGTCGGTGCGTTGCAGCCCGCCCCAGACGAAGTTGTCGATATAGTACTCGAGCGCTTCGATCTCTTTCGGCTCGGGGAAATGCACGTTCTTCGCGGCGAGGAACGGCGCCTTGCTCAAGCCGGGGTCGTCACACGTGAGCACGTAGACCATGCGCTCGACGAAGATGTCCGGATCATCGATCGTGCGCGTGACCTCGGCGCGCATGTCGTACGGGCCGAAGACGCCGTCCCACCATTTCGTCGAGTCGCGGATCTGCTGCTTATCGACCAGGAACGCGGCGCGCTTCTCGATCAGCGTCTCAATCGGCTCGGTCGAGAAGAACTCGAGGGTGGTCTCGCGCCCGCCGTCGTGCACGATGGTCAGCCGGTTCTCGCCGAGCCTGCGGAACGCGACCTCGTACACGTGCCTGTCGGGCGTCGGCTCGCCGATGGTTTCGATCGTAGTCTCGTCCGGGAACTCCGGCCGGATCGCTTCGATGGTCGCGCGCGTTCGGACCGCGAGCTTCGCTGTCAGATCGCTCGGCAGGCTCATGCCCGGTACGACGCGAACGTCGAACAGCCCCTCGCGGTAAAGGATTTCGCGAAGCTCGTCGTACGAATTCGCCCACTGGAAGCGAAAGCCGTACCGGACGCTGTCGTTTTCGGCGCCGCGCGGGCCGAGCGTCAAAGGCGTGTGCGGCTGGCGCCACGTGCCCATCGGCGCGGCCGGACCGGTCTCCGCGGAGTGCACGTAGACGGGGCCTCCGCTCCGGCCGCCGCCGCTGAAGTACTCGAGCCTCGTGCCCGGATGTGTGGTCACGATGAGGAACGGCGGCGCGCCGGATGCACGTGTGTAGAAGAAGAACGAGCCGTCGCCCGAGACGAAGTGGTGACGGAGGAAGCCACGCTCGAAGATCGCCTCGGGATCTTCGCCGAACGGTCCGGCCGCGGGCACCGTGATGCCGAGGTCGCCGATCGTGACGGGCGCCACACCTGCTGTCGAGTGGAGGTCGATCGTCCAATCGAGGACTTGCCCGTCCGTGCGGAACGTCTCGACGACCTCGAGCGGGAGGTCCGCGCCGCCGCTCGAGTAGACGACCATGCCGTCGTCGGGCCTCGCGCTCCATTCACC
>JBOHRM010000471.1:0-3267 GCA_050732715.1 Longimicrobiales bacterium | reverse complement strand
GCTCTCAGGAGCAGAAGCTCCTCGTTGGCGATCCACGGGATCGGCGCGCCGAGGTTCGCCTCCTCGCGGTTCGATGCGCTGTTGAAAAGCACAGGCTTATGCGTTCCGGCCAGGTCGTTGAGACTTCGAGTGCGCCCGGCAGCCATCACCTTCGAAGTCAAACGGAGGTCCGGTGAGCCATCGGTCCGAAGCTGAGTCCCGTCCAGAATCGAGGGGTGCACCCATAGCCGATTGCTCGCGATCGGCTCGGAGACCGGATTGGTGGGCTCATTGGCCGCGGTCGAGTAGGCGTAGTACACGCCGGTTTCGAGTGAACCGGGCAGCCCGGCGGTGGTGATGAACGATGCGTCGAGCGCGGCGCTCGCCTCCGCCCAGCACGTCGCGCAGTCCAGAAACGTTGCGCGGTGAACCAGGATCTTCGCTGCGAGCGCACGGTTGAATTGTGAGAACGCGGCCGGCGTATCGAAGCCGTCGTAGCCCGGCGCAACGGTGAACGGGAAGTCCGTGGCGCCGGCGGCCTCGAGATCGGCGAGGGCTTCGTCCATCAGCGCCGATGCCGCCTCCATCGCCTCCGGGAATGACACGAACGGCGCGGGTTCGGCCGTGATCGGCTGGTCGACATCCAGCGGAACGCCGAGCGCACCGGTGCGCACCGCTAGGCGGTGGATGTTCCACGCCTTCATGGTCTTGGCGAACCCTGCCGAGGCGCGAACCTCCGCTTCGGTCAGGTCGGGAGCATCGGGTAGCGCACTCAGGTAGGTGTTGATGGTTCGGATGGCGGAGAACTGGCCGTTCCAGATACCGCCGTTGCGGCCCGTCGGGTCCTGCGGCCCGCGAATCTGCTCGCCGGTCTCTCGTGGGTCGTTGCCCAGCAGGTTGTATCCCTCGCGGCCATAGAGCGCGTAGAACGTGATCACGGTCCCGACATCATTGAGGGCCTGTGAGAAGATGCCGGTAGCGGCCAGCGCAAGTGTGGCGCGCGTCGGGTTCTCCGTCAGAGACTCGACGGTAGGATCATTCGTGTTGGTGATGTCGAGGTCGCCGCACGCACCGAGCAGGAGCCCGCCGGCGACCACCACGCCGATCCGTGCGCTACGCTTGCGCGCGACCACTGAATCGATCAAGGCGATTATGGTCGTCATCAGAACCCCACGGAAATGTTGAAGAAGATGCTGCGGCTCGGCGGGTACGGACTGATGTCTAGATTGTTCCGGACCGCGGCGGCGCCGAAATTCGCCACCTCGGGATCGAGGCCGCTGTACTTCGTCCACATGAACAGATTGCGTGCCGTCAGGCCGACGCGCACGTTGCGAGCGCCGAGGCCCAGCGGCGAGATCAGGTGGTTCGGGACATCGAGGTTCAGTGCCACCTCGCGCACCTTGAGGAACGTCGCGTCCTCGACGTACGGCGTGATCGCGCCGGTCAGGTAGCCCTGGTAGCGCTTCTCCCATTCCGGCGTTCCCCAGTCCGCGGACGTCTGCCCGTCATCGTGCAGGAACTGCGTCAGGTTGATCACGTCGCCGCCCTGCTGCCAGTCGAGCACGACGCTCAAGTTGAGCGCCTTGTAGCTGAAGTCATTGACGAAGCCGACGCGGAAATCGGGCGCGGAGTTACCCAGCTGGCTCAGCGTGTCGGCGCGCGTACCGTCCTCCTTGAAGTCGAAGCCGACGATCTGTGTGATCGGTTTACCGACCTCGATGCGGGTCCTGCCGAGGTTGCCGAAACCCGATGCCGGTGGGAAGAAGTCAGGCAGCCCGGCCAGGTCGACCACCTCGCTCGTGTAATGCGTGAACGTGGCGCGTGTGATCCATTGAGCGTTCCCGGTCAGCACGGGCGTGATGCCGAGTGCGATCTCGAGACCCGAGTTGCGCAGCTTCCCGCCGTTGAAGATCTGCGTGGTGAAGCCCGAGGAGGGCGCGGGTACACGCTGCAACAGCAGGTTCGTCGTGTTGCGGCTGAAGCCCGTGATCTCCCAACTCAGTCGGCCGCTCAGCGCTTCACCGTCGATGCCCGCTTCGATCTCCTTGACACGTTCGGGCTCGACATCCTCGAACCCCGAAGACGTGCCTATCGTGTAGCCTTGTCTGCCGCCGAGTTGCGGCGTGTTGAGATTCGTGAACTTCTGGCCGAACAGCGGCTGATTGCCCGTTTCCCCGTAAGCCGCCCGAAGCTTCACCTCGCTGCCCGCGCCGAGCAGATCAATGAACCGGTACGAACCAGACACTTTGGGGAACGCGTAATATTTGTCGATATCCCCGTTGACGCTGCTGCGCTCCGCGCGCACCCCCGCTTGTACGAGCAAGCGCTCGTCCAGCAGACTGATCGCCTCCTGTGCGTACACTGCGATCGTGCGTTCATGGCTCAGATTCTCGTCCACCGTGGACGTAGTGCCGTGATTCACGTTCCGTTGGCCGGGCAACAAGTTCTGTGTGCGAATCGAGAACTTGCTCAGCCGCTGGTCCTCGTACTGCAACCCGAACGAGGTCGTGGCCGACCAGCTCGAACCCGTCAGCAAGTGGATGCCGTTCAGGTTCCAGTTGTAGAAGAGGCTGCGACCGCCGCTCTCGATCGACTCGCCCGGCAAGGCCGAGATCCGCTCGAAGTACAGCTCGTTCGGCGTCCACACGTCATTTCGCTGATCGAACTCGTCAACGCCGCCGCCCGCCACCAGCCGTAGGCTCTGCCGGTCGGTCTCGAACGCGTTCCAGCCCAGGGTCAGCCCCGCGTTGAACCGGTTCGTCTCCTCGTGGTTCAACCCCAGCTCCGTCAACTGCAACGGATGGGCGCCGACCGCGATCGCGCTCAGGTTGGGGAACGAACCGTCCGGGTCCCTTTGCTCGAAATCGATGAAGCTCGGCATGTACGCCATCGCGTAGCCATGGCAGCCGAAGTTGTTGCAGTTGTTGTTCCAGCCGCGGTCGTTCTCCGAGCGCGTGAAGCTGCTCGTGAAGCCGGCGTCGAATCGGCCCAGGTTCTGGTCCAGGTTCGCGCGCAGCGTCTGGCGGCTGGCGGCGGTGTTCCACTCGATCCCCCCGTCACGCTTCCAGGAGCCCGAGACGTAGTATCGCGTGGCTTCCGTACCTCCGCTCACGCTCGCAAGCGTCTCGTATGAAAGGTCCCTGTTGCCGAAGACTTGGTCATAGTGATCGAAATACGGGTTCGCGTTTCCCTCGAAGTACGGGCGAGCGGCTTCGCCGTACAGGTCCTCATCGATCGCCTCATCGAGCGTCCACCGGCGCGTTTCCAGGAGCCGGAGCGGGGTGGATA
>JBOHRM010000470.1:0-1761 GCA_050732715.1 Longimicrobiales bacterium | reverse complement strand
GATGATCCCGCCGACAAACAGGTGTTCACGGTCGGCCGGCCGCTGCCGGGCACCGAGATCCGCGTGCTCGACCTGGATAGCACGATCCTGCCCGAGGAAAGCCTCGGCGAGATCAGCGTCCGCGGCCCCGGCGTCATGAAGGGCTACTATCGCCAGCCTGGCGAGACCGCGCAGGCGTTCGATGAGGAGGGCTTCTTCCTCACCGGCGACCTCGGCATGGTCGACGAGGATGGGTTCATTCACATCGTCGGGCGGCGGAAGGAACTGATTATTCGCGGCGGATTCAACGTGTATCCCCGCGAGGTGGAGGACCGGTTGCACGCACATCCCGCTGTACTCGATGTCGCCGTCGTCGGCTTACCCGATGAGGTGCTCGGCGAGGCGGTGTGCGCCTGCATCATGCCGGTCGAAGGCGCGATCATCACAGGCGAGGAGATCCGAGACTGGTGTCGTGGCGCGCTGGCGGATTACAAGGTCCCCGACCTGGTCCGCTTCTTTGATTCGTTCCCGCTGACGGGCAGTGGGAAAGTCCGCCGCGTCGAGCTCGCGCGCATGGTAAGCGCCGAGGAATCGACCCGGCGCTCATGAGGAGGCGATGTAATCGTCCGTTGTCGGTTCCCGGTTCGCCGGTTCCCGGTCCCCAGAAACGGGGAACTGGGAACCGAGTAACGGGAACCGGATCGGGTCTCCGCCCGAATCGGCCGCGATGGTTACGGCCGCGGCTTCGGCGTTGGCAGGTTGTCCCAACCTACGCCAACGTCCTGGTCCCGACCGTAGCCCTTTCGGTCCGATGACTCGGGTGCAGATCGTCGCACGGCGGACGACGCGCATCGCCCGCACAGAAACGAGATTATGACAGCACAGTTCGCCCGGGGGGCCTATCTGGGCCGCCCCGCCGGGCCACATCACGAGCCGCACGCCGCCCTGCTCATCGACTTCGACAACGTGACGATGGGGATTCGGAGCGACCTGACAAAGGAGCTCAAGAGTCTCCTCAACAGCGACATCATCAAAGGCAAGGTCGCGGTGCAGCGCGCCTACGCGGACTGGCGGCGCTATCCGCAGTACATCGTGCCGCTCGCCGAGGCGTCGGTCGACCTGATCTTTGCACCCGCGTACGGCAGCTCGAAGAAGAACGCGACGGACATCCGCCTCGCGATCGACGCGCTCGAGCTGGTCTTCACCCGCCCCGAGATCGGCACGTTCATCCTGCTTTCGGGCGACTCCGATTTCAGCAGCCTGGTCTTGAAGCTGAAGGAGTACGGCAAGTACGTGATCGGCGTCGGCATTCGCGAGTCTGCATCGGACCTGTTGGTGCAGAACTGCGACGAGTACTACTCGTACTCGGCGCTGACGGGGTTGACGCGCGCGAGCGAGGAGGTCGCCGCGGCCGGCCACGACCCGTGGGAGCTGATCGATACGGCGGTCCGCAGGATGATCGCGCAAGGCGATGTGATGCGCTCCGACCGATTGAAGCAGGTGATCCTCGACATCGATTCGAACTTCGATGAGAAGACGCTCGGCTTCAGCAAGTTCAACCGCTTCGTTCAGGAAGCGGGGACGCGCGGCGTGCTGCGCCTACACAAGATGGAGAACGGCCAGTTCGAGGTCGCGCTGCCCGACGGCGACACGGCGGCGAGCGCAGGCGTGGCTGTGGCTGTCGACGAGGAGAGCGGTGATGGCCGTCGTGGCCGAAGCCGGCGCGGCCGTGGACGCCGAGACGTCGCCACGGCGCCGTCGGTCAACGGCGCGGAGTCGGTC
>JBOHRM010000469.1:0-9293 GCA_050732715.1 Longimicrobiales bacterium | reverse complement strand
GTCGATCTCGCCGTCGTGCAGCTGGAAGTTCGGCATCTTCGCGCCCGGCTTGATCGCGCCGGGGTCGCGCAGCCAACGCGCGAGGTTCTCGGGCGTGTTCGGCAGCGTCGCCGCCGCGATCGTGCGGCGGCTGGCCAAGTGCGTCAGGTCCGGCGCCGCGTCGCCGCCACCGCCGCCGAAGCTGTGGCAGCTCAGGCACGCCTTCTGATTGAGCAGCGAGAGGCCCTGCATCGCCAGCGTGCTCGATGGCGGCGCCGGCCGCTCGAGCTGTGACGCCTGCCACGCCTGGAACGCGCTGTCCTCCTGCGCAACCACGAGGAAATGCATGTGCGCGTGCTGCGTGCCGCAGTACTCGGCGCAGCGGCCGAGATATGTGCCCGCCGTGTCGGCCTGCAGCCACACGAAGTTCTCGCGCCCCGGGATCATGTCGATCTTGCGCGCGAGGTTCGGCGCCCAGAAGTCGTGCACCACATCCGCCGACTCGATCCGTGCCAGCACCATCCGGCCCGTCGGGATGTGGACCTCGTTCGCCGTGACCACACCCGTCGCCGGGTACGTGGCCTCCCACCACCACTGGTGTCCGCGGATGATCACGTCCGGCGTCTCATCACGCGGCGGGTCCGGGTTCACCAGTGCCATCGCGCGGAGCGTGAAGCCGAAGATGATCGCGAGCAACAACAGCGGTGCGACGGTCCACGCGATCTCCGCCTTGTAGCTCGCCGTCTTCGCGGGCGGGTCCGGGTCTCCCGCGCGGCCGCGGTACCGGATCACCGCGCGCGTGATCAGCACGGCCACCAGCAACAGGATCGCCGCGCACACGAGCGACACCCAGAAGAACAGGTCGGATAGTGCGCGCGCTTCGGGTGAGGCTGGATCGAGAACGGGTAGCAGGCCCTGGAGGTCCGGCAACTGCCACTTCATCGCGACTGCGGACAGAATCGGCTCCGACAACTTCAATGCGCGCTGCTCCGCAAATGCGATTGAAACGACGCGTCGCGGCGATCGCAAGGCGTGTGCCCTGGCGCGGCCGACTCGCGAGCGGCTTCGGTGGGTACGGCGTTTGCGTGGCGCGAGCGAGATGTGGTGCTGAAATCGCCCGCCCCCTGCCACGAGACGGGTCCGAGTTGCGAGTTCCGATTTGCGGGTTCCCCATCGCCACCCCAGTTGTGCCGTTTCATCCATCGATGCCGCCGGGGCAATGCCGCGGCATGTCGAGCTGAAGAGCAAGCTCTATGGCCAGTCTGATCGAGGACCACGCGATCATCGGCGATACGCAGACCGCGGCACTCGTGGCGAAGGACGGAACGGTCGATTGGCTCTGCGCCCCTCGCTTCGACTCGGGCGCCGTGTTCGCGAGCTTGCTGGGGACTGAAGACCACGGCCGCTGGAAGCTCGCGCCCGCCGGCGGCGTTCAGCGCGTCGAACGTCGCTATCGGGACGACACGCTGGTTCTCGAGACGACGTTCCACACCGATGGCGGCGTGGTGCGCGTGATCGACTGTATGCCGATCCGGGAGACGAGCGTCGACGTGGTGCGCATCGTCGAGGGGGTGTCGGGTCGCGTGCCCGTGCACATGGACCTGCGCATGCGCTTCGACTACGGCTCGATCCTGCCGTGGGTCACGCACCACGACGGGCGGCTCCATGCGACGGCGGGCCCAGACTCGATGGTGCTCACGACGCCCGCGCCGGTCGAGGGCGCGGGCAGCGCCAGCGTCGCGGATTTCGTCGTCGCCGAAGGCGATTCCGTCCCCTTCGTGCTGTCATGGCATCCGTCGCACGTGAAGCCGCCGCGCGCCCGCGACGGCGTGGCCGCGGTCGAGAAGACGGCCGCGTGGTGGAAGCGCTGGTCGAAGCGATGCACGTACCGCGGGGAGCGCCGCGAGCTCGTGATGAGGTCGCTGATCACGCTCAACGCGCTGCGATACGCGCCGACGGGCGGCATCGTCGCGGCCGCGACCACATCGCTCCCCGAGTGGATCGGGAGCGTGCGCAACTGGGACTACCGCTACTGCTGGCTCCGCGACTCGGTGCTCACGTTGTTCGCCCTCATCCGAGGTGGGTTTCACAAGGAGGCGCTGGCGTGGCGGGATTGGCTGCTGCGGGCGGCGGCCGGGGATCCGTCCAAGCTCCAGATCATGTACGGCATCGGCGGCGAGCGGCGGCTGGACGAGTACGACGTCGACTGGCTGCCCGGCTACGACGGTTCGGCGCCCGTCCGCGTCGGCAACGCCGCGAGCAATCAGTTCCAGCTCGATGTGTACGGCGAGACGCTGGCGTCGCTCGCGATCACGCGCGTGCTCGCGCCAAGGAAGGCCGGGGCGAACGGCCGGCCGGACGCATCATGGGACCTCGAGCTCGCATTGCTCGATTTCCTCGAGGGCGCGTGGCGGCATGCCGACGATGGGCTCTGGGAGATGCGCGGCGGCCGACAGCACTTCACGCACTCGAAGGTCATGGCGTGGCTCGGGTTCGACAGCGCGGTCCGCTCGGCCGAGCGGTTCGATCTGCCGGCGCCCCTCGACCGCTGGCGCGCGGCGCGCGACGAAGTCCACGCCCAAGTCCTGTCCGAGGGCTTCGACGCCGAGCTGAACTCGTTCACCCAGGCCTACGGCTCGAAGCAGCTCGACGCCGCGCTCCTCCAAATTCCGACCACCGGGTTCCTGCCACCGACCGACGAGCGGATGATCGGCACGGTGGCCGCGATCGAACGTGATCTCATGCAGGACGGCTTCGTGCTCCGATATCTCACCGATCGAGCGGATGACGGCCTACCCGCCGGCGAGGGCGCGTTTTTGCCGTGCTCGTTCTGGCTACTGAACAACTACGTCTGGCAGGGCCGGAAACACGACGCGAGGATGCTGTTCGACAAGCTGATCGCCGTCGCCAATGACGTCGGCCTCTTCTCCGAAGAGTACGACCCCGTCGCGAAACGCCAGCTCGGCAACACGCCGCAGGCGTTCACGCATCTCGCGTTCGTCAACAGTGCATTCTGCTACGCCGATCCCGAGAACACGAACGTCAGCGCGCTGATGGACCCCGCGCCGAGAAGATCGAGAACGATTCGTGCACGTTAGGGCCGTTAGGTCCGTACTTGCGGCGCACGTTTGCATCACAGATACTCGTACACGAAGCTGAGAGATCAGACGGTTGATCTCTTTCCGCTCGCGTCCGCTCGCGCGCAGTTCATCTGTCCGATCCGTCCCGGGAACGAGACAGCATGAGGATGAACGACGTCGTTCGTCAGGCGATCATCGCGCTGCTCGTCGGAGTCGCGTACACCATGGTCGGCTACCTCGGCGTCGCGGGCAAAGTGCCGCCCGCGGGTATGCCCACCGTCTGGCCGCCCGCGGCCGTCATCCTCGCCGCGCTGATGCTGACGCCACGCCGACTCTGGTGGTCCTACCTGGTCGTGGTCGGTCCCGCCCACGTGATCCTGATGGTGACCTGCATGCCCGGCATGCCTGCGGCCGCGCTCGCTGTCCAGTTCGTGGGATACGGCGTTCAGGCGGTGCTCGCGGCCGAGGTGCTGCGCAGGTTCGGTGACTCGCCACCGCGTTTCGACGATCTGCGCAGTGTGACGCGTTTCGTCCTCATCGGCGTGGTCGGCGCGATCGCGATCACGACCACGGCCGTGGCCTACCTGTACACGTGGACCGGCTGGGTGAGCGACTATCGATCGATCTGGGGACAGCGGGTCATCGCCAATGCCATTCCGACGCTCATCCTGACGCCGTTCATCGTCCTGACCGTGCAGAGCGTGCGCGCTCCGAAGCGCGGCACATCCGCGGCCAGCTTCGCCGAGCTCGCGCTGCTCATGGCGGCGATGGTCGCGGTGTCGTTCGCGGTTTTCGGCTCGGACTCGTCGAGCCGCCACGCCTTCCCGGCGTTGTTGTATGCGCTGCTGCCGCTCGTGCTCTGGGTGGCCGTCCGTTTCCGGCCAACCGGCCTCTACGCGTGCCTCGTGACGATCGCGTTCGTATCGCTCTTCAACGCACATCACGGGCGCGGGCTGTTCGACACGCTGTCGCGCACCGAGAACGTGCTCGCGCTCCAACTGTTCCTGGTGGCCATCTCGCTCCCCATGATGTTGCTCGCCGCGATGGTCCAGGAGCGGCGCCGCACGGAACGGGCGCTGATGGTCAGCCAGCAGCGCTACAGCCTTGCGACCGCCGCCGGTTCGGTGGGCGTCTGGGACTGGAATTTGACCACGAACGAGATCTACCTCGATCCCGCGATCAAGCGGATGCTCGGTTTCGAGGATCACGAGATCGAGAATACGATGGACGCCTGGACCCGGCACATGCACCCGGATGACGTCGAATCCGTGCTCGGCCTCGTGCGCGAGCACGTGGCCGGCGTGTCACCGATGTTCGAGGCCGAGCACCGCGTTTTTCACAAGAACGGCACGATCCGCTGGCTGCTCTGCCGTGGCGTGGTGGTCGAGCACGTCAACGGCGTTCCCGTGCGTATGACGGGCACCGACACGGACGTCACCGAGCACAAGTTCACGGAATACGCGTTGCAGAGCAGCAACGACCGCGTGCGCGAGCTGGCCGGCCGCCTGATCTCGGCGCAGGAGGAAGAGCGCAGGCGCATCGCCCGCGACCTGCACGATGGCCTGAACCAGAAGGTGGCCGCGATCTCGATCGAGATCAGCCGAATCAAGCAGCGGCTGCCGCCGCGTTCCGCCGGCCTGACCGAGCAGCTGACCCAGCTACAGGGCCGCACCTCCGAGCTGGCCGGTGACATTCGCGAGCTGTCGCACGAGATTCACCCTGCGACGCTCGAGCACGCCGGGCTCGTTCCCGCGCTGACCTCGTTCGCCGCGGAGATCGAGCGGCTCGAGGATGTCCACGTCGATCTCGCTTTGCCCAAGAAGAGCGCCCGCATCCCGCCGCACGTCGCAACCTGCCTCTATCGCGTCGCCCAGGAGTCGATTCGCAACGCGATCCGGCACGCGGGCGTGAAGCGCGTTTCGCTTGCGCTCACTGTGGACGACGACGGCATCACGTTCTCCGTCAGCGATGAGGGTCGAGGCTTCGACACCGAGCTGATCAGCGAGAGCCGCGGGCTCGGGCTGATCAGTATCGAGGAGCGCGTCCGCCTGTTGAACGGCCGACTCGAGGTCCACTCGCGCATCGGGCGCGGCACCACGGTGCGCGTCCATCTGCCCCACATGGCGCGTGACATGGTCGAGGCGCACAGCAGCTAGCGGCCTGGCTCTCGACATCATCGCGTACCGCCATCGATTTCCAACGCAGATGTCCATCCCCGGACGGATCTGTCGCCATGGAGGAAGAACAGGGGCGACAGGAGGCGCGTCGCGAACGCGAATGCGCCGGCCTCGATGCCCCGGCACCAAAGCGCTCGTACCTGGAAGGAGCGATGGCTGAGTCAGCGGCACGGCTCGATCTCGACGCCCGCGCGGACCCGCCGGTTCGGGACCCCGTCACGCGTGCAGGCCGTTAGGGGGCCGCCGTGGCGCTCTCGTTCCGGACGTTCCTGGTCCCGTCGCTGCTGTGGGAAGCGCGACTCGCGCCCGAGCCGTACCCGGATGAATCGGCGGGCTCGGGTCCGTGGGTGAGCGGGGGCATCGGCACACCGGATCAGGTGCGTTCGATCGCGGTGGCCGCGAGCCCGCTGATCCTGGGTCTGACGCTGGCCGGCTACGAGGTGGATGCCGTGGGGGTCTCGGTCGCCGGCGCGGATCGCGACCCGGTGGACGCGCAGCTGTTCCTGCACCTCGGCACGATGGCGTTCTCCGAGCTGGCCGGCACGTTCACCGACTCGATCGGTCTCGCGTGGCCCACCCGCGCGGACAGCCCCTCGGTCAAGAGCGCGGACGCGGTGCTGGCGTTCCGGGTCCAGCCGCGGTACCGGTTCCGGCCCACGGGCCTGACGGGACCGGTGGGAAGCCGACTCTCGATGCCGTTGCCCGCCACGTTCACGGCGGTCGACTCGGGCGATGCGGCCGGCGGCTGGGAGTGGACGGCCCATTTCGGCTTCACCGAGGCCGATTGGGGCTGGCTCACGCTCGGACTCTTCGCGCCCGAGCCCACCGCCTACGCGGCGCAGGCGCTGCCGGCGGGGACGGTGCAGGCGCTCGCGTCGCTTCTGCCCATCCTGGCCGAGGACCTGGCCGGCGGGCTGGCCGCGGCGTGGCCCGCCGGCGAGCCGGCGCCCTCCCCGGAGGACTTGCCAGGCCTGCTCAGGCTCTACCATCCGGACGGGTGGCACTTTCCGTTGGGGCCGGACGCGTTCCAGCAGCAGCTTTACGGCGCCGTCGGCCGCGCGATCTTCGACGCCCTGGCCGCCTCGGGCCGGATCGACCGGCAGGAGTTCTTCGAGCTCGAGCAGCTGTGGGTGGTCCCGCGGCCGCGCTCGTTCCTGCTACGCCTCGAGGAGCGGTTCGAGCCGAGCCCGCTCGTGCACTGGCACGGCACCGCGGCCGGCAAGTCATCGGCGGGCGTCGTGGCGACGAACCTTCGGGACTCGGCCGTCCGCGCCCACGAGGCCTCCCACTTCGGCATTCGCCCGCACCCCGAGGGGATCGAGAGCGTGAGCACGCTCTCCTACGCGGCGGCCCTCATGCACCTCCACATGCTGGGCGTAGCGGACGTGCTCGGCCGTGAGGACCTGGAGACGCCGCCCGAGACGCCCGAGTCGGCGGAGATCGACGGGACCGGGTTCTACGAGCAACGCGACCGGGACGACCCCACGCAACCCAGCCCGGCCGCGAACCCGGGACCCGACGAGACGGGGATCGACGCCGACACGCTCCAGATCAACATCGCCGGCAGCCTGGTCCGCGGCTTCTGGCAGGTCCACGACCGGAGCACCGCGACGCTCCGCGCGACCGCGCAGCACGACATCGTCGCCGTCCTGACGGACCGCGCCACCTGCCGCTACGTGGGCGCCCGCGTGGCCACGGGGGGCGTGCTCCCCACAGTGGCCACGCTGAACGCCGCCATCGCCGCCGACCCGATCGACTGGAGCTTCGCGTCGGACGCGGCGGTCACGGGCATCGAGATCTTCGTGCGCCAGGCGACCCTGGACGGCGACCTGGAAACGGTCCTGGAGGTCCACGACTACGCGCCCGGCAGCGACATGCCGTTCGCGAGCCGGACGTTCGTGCGCATCCACGGCCGGGCGTGGGTGAGCGACGACCGGATCGACGCGATCAGCGACCCAGCGAGCCGTGACCTGTACGAGGAGCTGCAGCGGCGGCCGCTGCACTCGTCGGAGGTGGACGAGGTCTTCGGCTGGGCCCTGACCCTCGAGGCGGACATCGAGGGGTTCTTCCAGGCGACGACGCCATCCGACCGAACCGACCCGGACGCCGCCACCCTCGTCGAGTCGACGTTCGCCGACCTGGTCGTCCCGCACTTCATCAACGTGAACACGGTTTCCGATCAGTTCCTGATCGTCCAGCGGCTCCTCCACGCCCGGTTGGCCGAAGACACCTGGGCGCATGGCGGCAGGACACAGCCATACACCGAGTGGCTCCTGGAGCTCTGTGGATGGAACCGGAGCCGAACGGTAACGCTCCAGGGTGTCTTCGCGATCGTCTTCCCCCCGAACCCGAATCCGGGCCCGGACACCGACTCGTCCTGGGTGCCGGACTTCATCTATCGATACTCGTGGACGATGGAGCCCGTGGGGGGGCTCGGGGTGGGCTTACCGCCCCCGGCCCGTGGCATCTTCGCCGGGATGGCGGCCTGGGAGTCGATGCGGGTCGTCGCGGAGCGCCGCGCGTTCGCCCTCGCGGCCCCATGGGAGCCGGTATGGTTCCAGGACTATGACGTCTACATGGCCGCCTGGGAGCCGGGGTTGGGCCTGGTGACGCTGCACGGCGGCGTCTGGGGCAGCGGTGTCGGGTGGGTCCTGCACTATCCCGGTGAGCCGATCTACGACCAGGAGTTCTTCGACGGAGCGTTCGTCGGGCTTGGGGCCAGTGTCGCGGCCACCTTGGGAGTCCTCGGGCAGTACCTCCAGAAGCCGTCCAACTGGAAATGGCTGTTCCAGCACCGGGGGCGCACCGTGGGGGCCGAGGTCGTGCTCTTCGGGGAGCTCAATTGGGACACGCCCGCGCTCCCGACGTTCTCCTACGGCTTCCTCGGGCCCATCGGCTTCGGCGAGATCGCCGGCTTCAGCATCGGTCTGGCCGGCAGCATCAAGCTGGGCTTCGCCATGCAGCGTCGCCCGGGCCAGGATCTGACCCAGCTCCGCTCCGAGCTGGAAGACGCCCTCGCCGAGATGAGCTTTCAGGTGCGCATCGACGTCCCTGCGGGCACGCGGTTCTTCGAGACCGGCCAGCACGAGGTCGACGACGCCATGCGGGACGTCCTGAGGGAGTTCTGCGTGGAGCATCTGGACACGCTCCGTCAGGTCCATGCCACGCTGGAGGTCGTCGGACACGCCGATTCCCAGGACACGGCCGCCTCCAACGTGGGGCTCAGCCTGGACCGGGCCACGTCGTTCTACCAGGCGCTCCAGGACATCCTGGGCCCCCACTTCTTCCTGTCGGAGGAGCGAACGTTCATCGGCGGCCGGGGCGAGCTCGAGCACCAGCAGCAGCTCACGTACGAGCTGGCGTACCAGGAGCTGGGTTTCGGGCCGCACCCCGGTTCGCCGCCCGTCGAGCTCCCCGACCCGAGCGTGCCCGACCCCGAGTACCGGCGCGTCGACGTGACGCTGGACGGCCTCCACGTGGTAAGCCTCGTCTCGGCGCTCGAGGGCGCGGGAGGCACGCCGTGAGCGCGACGTGGATCGCCGCCGAGCTCGGCTACGCGCTGGCGCCGCTGCGTGTCGCCGTGGAGGACCGGACCCAGTTCATCGGCCTGCTCCGTCGCCTGGGCTGGAACGTCGAGCTCACCGATGAGCAGTTGGACGCGGTCAACCGCGTGCTGCCCGTCCTGCGCTCCCTAGAAGTGGTGTCCGACATTCTCGCCGACCTCGAGGCGGACGGCTCGGTCTCCGTCGCCGACGCGGCGACGCTCGTGGCCGAGACGGCGGCGGCGCTCGCGGCGGTCCGGGACCTGGCCGGCACCTCGCCGGCGGACCTGGCCGATCTGCCGGCGCCGCTCGACGAGCCGGAATTCTGGGCCGAGCTTTCGACCGATCTGCTCGAGTACCTGCTGGTCGAGTACCTGAAGGCCCGGGCGAGTGTGCTGTACGCGCTGCTGGCGGCGGGCGGCGTCCTCGAGCGGCCCGACCCCGTGCGCGGCCCCCACGATCAGCGGATCAACCTGAGCTGGGATCGGCTGCTCGACCTGGCCACCGACCCGGCC
>JBOHRM010000468.1:0-4778 GCA_050732715.1 Longimicrobiales bacterium | reverse complement strand
TCAACCCGCTGGTGGGAAATCGCGCTCGCCCGAGACCGAGACGCCGGAGGGCGAGCCCAACCCACCCGCCGCGGTCGAGCGGCCGGCCGGCCGGTTCGACCGCTCGATCGTCGAAGGCCCGATCCTGCCCGCGGTCTGGAAGATCGCCTGGCCGACCATGCTGCAGAACGTCATCGGCGGGCTGCAGGGGATGGTCGATCACATCATGGTCGGCCATTTCGTCGGCTTTACCGGCAACGCCGCGATCGGCGTGAGCTGGCAGATCTTCCTCGTGGTCATCGTATTCATCGGATCACTGTACACGGGGATGGCGGTGCTGGTCGCGCGGTTCGCGGGCGCGGCGGACCACGAAAGGGTGAACCGCACGTTTCACCAGGCGTTCCTTACCTCGATCGGCCTGTCGATCGGCATCCTCGCACCCTTGGGCTATTTTCTCGCGCCCTCACTGCTCGACGTCGTGCACGCGACGCCGGAAGTCAAGGCGCAGGCACTGCCCTACCTCCGCATCATGTTCATCTTCAGCTGGGGCATGATGCTCTTCTTCATGCTAAGCGGCGCGCTGCGTTCCGCGGGCGATGCGCGTACGCCGCTTCGGTTCGGCATCATCATGACCGTGCTGAACCTCATCTTCAACCTCATCCTGATCCCGGGGCTCGGGCCCATTCCGCGGCTGGGCACAGCGGGCGCCGCCATGGGCACGGTGATGGCGACGGGCGGCGTGAGCATCGCCGTGTTGATCCTGTTGCGACGCGGGACGTGGGTCGTGGCGTTCCCCAAGAATGCGCGGCTCCGGCCGGATTGGTCGATCATCCGGTCGCTGTTCCGGTTCGGCCTGCCGGCCGGCATCCAGGGCATCGCGATGAACATCGGCGGCGTGCTGCTGCTCCGCTTCATAGGCACGCTACAGCACAGCGCCGAGGCTCAGGCCGTCTACGCCGTCGCCTACACCGAGTTGTTCTCGTTGATCACCTGGACGTCCGTCGGCATCATGGGTGCGACCGCGGCCGTCGCAGGCCAAAATCTCGGCGCGGGACGGCCCGACCGCGCCGTCGCCGCCGTACACACCGCGTCACGCATCGGGCTCATGGCCGCCATCGCCGTCGGCCTCCTGTTTCTCGCCGTACCCAGTCAGCTGCTCGCGCTGTTCGGCATGAGCGAGCCGGTGGTCGTCGACATCGGCGTGCAGCTGCTCCGTGTGCTCGCCTTGTCCGGCCTGTTCATCACCGTCGCATTGACCTATACGGGCGGACTCCAGGGCACGGGCGACACGCGCAGCCCGCTCTACATCTCGATCATCTCGCAGCTCGTGATCCCGCTCGGCATGTGCTTCGTCATCCAGCAGACCACCGGCCTCGATCCGATCGACGTCTGGATGGCGATCCTGTTCGGCCACATCGCCCGCTGCACGCTGAGCGTGCTCCGGTTCCGTCAAGGCAAATGGCGGGACATCGCCGTCGATATCACGTCCTCGGGTTGATCTTCGCCACTGTCTACGAGGGAGGGGCGCGTGCAGTCAGCTCGGTCCACTCAGACCTACGACGCGATCGTGGTGGGATCCGGAATCGCGGGTGGTTGGGCCGCCAAGGAGTTGTGCGAAAAGGGGCTGAGGACCCTGGTGCTCGAGCGCGGCCGCAACGTCGAGCACCGGAAGGACTACGTGACCGAGCACGTGCCGCCCTGGTCGTTCGAGCACCGTGGTGAGCTGAATCGCGAGCTGCTTGAGCAGCACTACTTCATCCAACGCCGGACCGGGTTCCTGAGCGAGTCCACACTCCACTTCTTCTTCCGCGATTCCGAGAGTCCGTACATTGAGGACAAGCCGTTCACCTGGGTACGCGGCCAGCAGGTCGGTGGCAAGTCCCTGATGTGGGGACGCTATTGCTTTCGCATCAGCGACCTCGACTTCGAGGCGAACGCGCGCGAGGGAATCGGTGTGGACTGGCCGATCCGCTACGCCGACATCGCGCCATGGTACTCGTACGTGGAGCGGTTTGCCGGCATCAGCGGCGAGGCGTTGGGGCTGCCCCACCTGCCGGATGGTGACTTTCAGAAACCGATCCCGCTCAATGTCGCCGAGCAGGAGTTGCGCCGCCGGATCGAGGCCAACTATCCCGAGCGTCGCCTGACGATCGCGCGGGCCGCCGTTCTGACCGAGCCGCTTCAGGGTCGCCTGCCCTGCCACTACTGCGGCCCATGCTGGCGCGGCTGCTCGACCGGCTCCTATTTCAGCAGCCAGAGCAGCACACTGCCCGCCGCGACAGCGACGGGCAACCTGACGCTACGTCCGCTGAGCGTCGTCCACAGTGTGATCTACGATGAGGAGGCCGACCGCGCCGTGGGCGTTCGCGTGGTCGATGCGGAGACCAAGGAGATGCGGGAGTATCATGCGCGCATCATCTTCCTGTGCGGCTCGACGCTCGGCTCGACGCACATCCTGCTGAACTCGCGTTCGCGGCGTTTCCCTGACGGCCTCGGCGGCTCGAGCGGCGCGCTGGGGCACTACCTGATGGACCACCACTTCAAAGTCGGCGCCAGCGGCGATATGGAAGGATTCCACGACCGATATTACCACGGCAACCGCCCGATCGGCTTTTACGTTCCGCGCTATCGCAACATCAGCCCCGCAACGACCATGGACGGCTTCGTGCGCGGCTACGGGATCGAAGGCGATGCGTACCGCCCGACGTGGTGGCGCGGAAACGATCTGCCGGGCTTCGGCGTCGAGCTGAAGACGCAATTGCGCGAGCCGGGTCCATGGCAGGTCTCGATGACCGGCTTCGGTGAGACGCTCCCGCGCTACGAAAACCACGTCCGGCTCGACCCCGATCAGGTCGATGCCTACGGCATCCCGCTGTTACGCATCAGCTGCGAGTGGGGCGAGAACGAGCTCGCGATGCGCCGGGACATGGCCGCATCGACCGCGGAGATGTTGGAACGTTGCGGGCTGAAGAACGTGCGCCCGCACGACCAGCATGAGCCAGGCGGACTCGGCGCGGAACCGGGCCTGGGCATCCACGAGATGGGAACGGCGAGAATGGGCCGCGACCCGAAGACCTCCGTCCTCAACGCCTACAATCAGGTGCACGACGCACCCAACGTGTTCGTCACGGATGGAGCGTGTATGACCTCAGCGCCGTGCCAGAACCCCTCGATCACCTATATGGCGCTCACCGCCCGCGCCTGTGACCACGCCGTCGCAGAGATGAAGCGAGGGAACCTGTGAACCGGCGCGACGCCCTCAGGGGCATCAGCGTTCTGCTCGGCACCGCGATCACGCCCAAGGTGGCTCGCGCCGTTCATGCCGGGTACACCGCGCCGCCGCTGGGGCAGCCGCTGCGCACGTTCGACCGGCGACAGCGCGAACTCGTCGCCACGCTCGCCGAGCTCATCATACCCACCACGGATACGCCAGGCGCCCGCGCCGCGCGCGTCGACGTCTTCATCGACGGCCTGCTGACGGACATCTTCACGCCGGGCGAACGCGATGAATTCCTCGAGGGACTCTCTTCCACCGACGCGCACGCTCGAGCGGCGTACGGCGTCTCGATCCTCGAGTGCGCGCCTCCGCAACAGGTGGAAGTCCTAGCCACACTCGAGCGCGAGGCTCGAGAGGCGGACGACGGCTCGCGTGCCTTCTTCCCGTGGCTCAAGGAGCTGACGCTCGTCGGCTACTACACGTCTGAGATCGGCGCCTCTCAGGAGCTCTCCTACGTCCACGTCGCCGGGTCTTACGATGGTGACATACCTTACGCGCAAATCGGCCGCGCGCACTCGTGACTAGAGACGGGTTCCGGGTTCCGAGTTCCGGGTTCCGAGTTACCCCGCCGCCACCCGTTTCAGGATCGATGGTGCCGCGGCGACGCCGCGGCACGCAGAGCTGACTGCGAACGGCTGACTGGCAACCGGCTGACCGCGCACCGACTGGCCGATTCAGGGGCCTCTGTCCTCTACGATCTCGTAGTCTTCCGGCGGCTTCGCGCCCATCAGGTGCCCGACGAAGTAGTCCCAGCGACGGCGCGTCATGTACGGCTCGTTGCCGAAGCCGTGCCGGCGGTTCGGGAAGAGGATGAGGTCGAAGTCCTTGTTGTGGCGAATCAACTCGTCGACCAACACGAGCGTGTTGTAAGGCGGCACGTTGTTGTCCATCGTGCCGTGCGCCAGCAAGAGCTTGCCGCGCAGGTTCTCGGCCAGCAGCTGGTTCGCCTGGTTGTCATAGTTCGTGGTGCTGTCCGGGTTCTCTACGAGCAAGCCCTGATACCGCTCGCCCCAGTCATCTTCGTAGTTCCGGTTGTCATGGTTGCCCGCCTGTGACACCGCGACCTTGTAGAAGTCGGGGTAACGGAGGATTGCATCCGCGGCCGCGTACCCGCCGCCCGAATGGCCGTAGATGCCGACGCGATCGAGGTCCAACCACGGGTGCCGCTCGCCGAGCTGGCGGATCATCGCGATCTGATCGGGCAGCCCGTTGTCGCCCATGTTGCCGTAGTACGCATCATGGAACGATTTCGAGCGTGATGGCGTGCCCATGGCATCGACCTCGACCACGATGAAGCCGAGCTCGGCGAGCGCGCGTTTGTCACCGCGCGCGGGCGAGAAGCTGCGGCTGCCCACGCTGCCCGACTGCGGGCCCGGGTACAAATAGTTGATCACCGGATACGTTCGCGTCGAATCGAAGTCCGTGGGCCGATACATCAGCCCATAGAGATCCGTCGAATCGTCGCGCGCTTCGACCGTGAACGCGATCGGCGGTGTCCAGCCGGTCGCGAGCAGGCCCGAGA
>JBOHRM010000467.1:0-3588 GCA_050732715.1 Longimicrobiales bacterium | reverse complement strand
AGCCTCGCACCTCACGCACAAGGCAACATCACGCGGCCACGGAGACAAGGCCGCAGTTCCGCGGGAAGCGTGGATTGGTAACCGGGGCACGGGAATAGCCGGATCGGTCATTTCGCAGCCGAGCTCCGTATCGCCGCGCGTCATCCGCGGATCATCCGCGAAAACCTGCGATCGGCGGCCTGAGCCGACGGCGCAACGAGTCACCGACTCTCTTGGCTACTCCTCGCGAAGGACCTCCATCGCTTCGATGCGTGCCGCTCGCCACGCGGGTAGTGCGGCGGCCAGCAAGCCGATGGCGAGGAGCAACGCGGCGGCGGCGGCGAGCACGGCGGGGTCGCGGCCGGGCACGTCGAAGAGGAGTGACTCGATCCGCACCGCTGCCCACACGGCCAGGGCAAGACCCGCGGCGAGCCCGAGCACGATGACGCGCCCCGCGTCACGGAGGACCATCGTGACGAGCGTCGTCGCGCGCGCGCCGAGGGCGGTGCGCACACCGAACTCGCGCCGGCGCTGGGCGACGTCATAGGCGACGACACCGTAGAGGCCGAGGCCTGACATTACGAGCGCGAGCAGGCCGAAGGCGGTGAACAGCGTGGACCCCAGCCGCCACGGCTGAAGCTGTGGATCGACGCGCGAGCGTAGGAGTTGAGCCCGGACGTGTGGCAACCCGGGCTCGATCTGCAGCAACGCGCGGCGCACGGCCGCGATCGCGAGATCCGGCTCGCCCTTCAGCCGCACGAACAGCGTGCGCGCGGACCAGCTCGGTCCCTGCGCCATCGGCAGGAAGAACATCGGGGTCGGATCGTCTTCGAGCGTCGAGTATCGTGTGTCCTCCATGAGGCCAACGATCACGCGACAGGCGTCGTCCCTTAGATCGAGCACAACGAAGCAGCGTCCGAGCGGATCTTCGCCCGGCCACACCAACCGGGCCATGGATTCCGTGACGATCGCGACCGCCGCGCTGCCCGGCACGTCGTCCGCTGTGAATGGGCGGCCACGCAGTATACGGGCGCCGATCGCGCGGAAATAGTCCGGGGACACAGGCGTGAAGAACGGCCCCTCACCACGAGGCCTCGGCACGGAATCCAAGCCCGGCACGCGGATGTCGCCGTATCGTGCCGACCACATCGGCTCGGTCATGGCGAGCGCCGCCGCCTCGACCTCCGGCAGCGCCTGCACGCTTTCGAGGCCGGCATCGTACAACGCACGGACCCGCTCGCTATCCCAGTCGAGCCCGGACGAATGCCACCGGAACGTCGCGACGCGATCGGCATCGAAGCCGAGCGCGATCGACGCGGCATTGTGCAGGCTGCGAACGAACAGCCCCGCGCCGACGAGCAGCACGAGGGACAACGCGGCCTGCAGCGCGACGAGCCCCGACCGCACGGTCGACCGCCGATGCGTCGTCCGTCCGCCGGAGCGCAACAGGTCACCCGCGTCGACACGCATCGCATGAAACGCCGGCACGAGTGCCGCGAGCATCGCGCTGACGCATGCGGCCATACCTGCGAACACGAGGACGCGCCGGCCAACGGGGCTGCCGCTCCACTCGCCTTCCGATAGGAGCGCCGCGCGCACGAGATCGCCACCCCAGTGCGCCAGAAGGAGCCCGAACGTCAGGCCCGCCGCCGCGAGGACGACTGTATCGAACAGCACCTGCAACGCGACACGCCCTCGCCCAGCGCCCAACGCGATACGTATGCCGATCTCACGGCCGCGCCGCAGGCCGCGCGTCAGAAGCAGGTTCGCCACGTTCGCGCACGTGATCAGCAGGACGACGACCGAAACGCCGAGCAGCCACAATGCAATCCTTCCGCTGCGCTGCGCAGTGGCGACGCCGACCGCCGGCGCGCGCGCCGCGATGATCGAGCCGAGCACGATACGCGCGGTCTGGTCGCCCACGAACCGCTCCTCGTGTGCCGCCACGAACACCGCGCTCGCCTCCTGCCTCGCAATCTCCGCGTTCACCTCGGGATCGAGGCGAGCCACGATGCTGAGCCAGTACACCTTCGTTCGGTCGGAATACCATTCGTCACCACCCGCCCAGTCGGGCCCAATCGCCGTGGCGAGCGCCCACGCGTCGATGCGGCGGAGGTCCACGCCCGTGAACCCCTCCGGCGCAACGCCGATCACCTCGTACCACGCGTGGTCGATCTCGACCCTGCGGCCGAATACGCTCCGGTCCCCGCCGAATTGGCGCTGCCAGAAGGCGTGGCTCAGAACGACGACCCGCTCGCCACGCGGCAGCGCGTCCTCCGCATCCGTGAAGAACCGCCCGGCCGCGGGCCGCGCTCCGAGCATGCCGAAGAAGTTGCCGGTCACGTACGAGACCCGTAGCTCCGAGGCGTCCACGCCCCGACCGAGCGCGGACTCTGCGCCTCGGGTGTAGGCCGCCACGTCGCGGAACGCGGCAACATCGTCTCGAAGCGAGATGACATCGGCGTACGGATAGATGGCGCCGGTGACGAGCTCGCCGGACGCACGGGAAGTGAACTGAGACAGAACGCGGACAAGCCCATCAGCATCACGTACGTGCGGCGGAGGACTCAGCAGCAGGCGATCCGTGATGCCGAACATCGCGGCGTTTACGCCGATGCCCAGGCCGAGCGCGATCACGACCGTCGATGCAAACATCGGACTCCGGCGCAGGCCGCGCAGGCCGAGACGCACATCCGCCACCACCGCGGCCCATGCTCGCGCTAGACGCTCGCGCCCCACCGTCACGCCATCGATCGCCGCCAACTCCAGCCGCGCCTCCGCCCGGTCACCGAACTCCCCCTCGGCTCGACGTTTCGCCTCGCCCGGCGTCACGCCACCGGCAACCAGTGATGCGATCCGCTCTGTGAGATGGAAATCGATCTCGTCCTCGATCTCCAGTGCCACTCGGCTGCGCTCACCCGCCGACAAGCGGATGAGCCGGCGAACCCACGGGCGTCCCCACATTGCGAGCCTCCTCTCTAGCTATGCCTTCTGCAACACCTTCGTCACCGCCGCGGCGTAACGCTCCCAGCGCGCCGACTGCGCACGCAGCTGCTTCCGGCCCGCAGCGGTCAGCGCGTAGTACTTCGCGCGACGGTTGTTCTCCGAAACGCCCCATTCCGACGCGATCCAGCCGCGCTGCTCCATCCGATGCAGCGCCACGTACAACGCTCGATCCTCAATGAGCAGCTCATCGGTCGCACCGCGAATCCACCGTGCGACCGCGTAGCCGTGCCGAGCGCCTCCGCTCAGCGCCTTCAGCACCAGCACGTCCAGCGTGCCCTGCAACACCTGCATCCGCGCTCGTGGCATCCCCGTCATCTCCGCTATACCGGTTGTCACTCCGCCGGCGCTCGTATTCACTTCAGGTAGCGGCTTCAGGAAGAAGTTGCAACTTAATGCGTGAGCACGCAAGTGTGGGTCTCTGCGTCAGGATGTTCTGGGTCCAACGCGGACCTCACGAGCTGCCCGTAGCTTAACGATCGATCAACGTTCGACTCTCTGAGCAACCGGGCGGCATCGAGCCGAAATCCTGCAGCGGATCGAAGACCGAAGCGGTTCGCGCGTAGTACGCCTCGAGGCGGGTTGCGACAGGCGCCGCGGCGCGCG
>JBOHRM010000466.1:0-3661 GCA_050732715.1 Longimicrobiales bacterium | reverse complement strand
CAGGGCGCTATCTTTACCCCCGTCGTCCTGGCGACGACTGATTGGGGTGAGAGCTGGCACGCGTCCATTCCGACGTTCGACGGTAACGTACACGAGATGCCTGTCTACGCGCTCGCGCTCGATCCCGCGAATCCCGGTCGGCTATGGGCGGGCGTAGCGGGTGGCGTGATGTGGTCGGACAACGGCGCGGCGGAAGGGCTGGACTCGTGGAGCTACCAGGTCGGTCCGCCGAGAGGCGCCGTGGTCGAACTCGAAGTGCTGGATCGGAGGCTCTACGCAGCTACAGTCCAGAATGTCGAGATCTTCTTCGAAGATGATGGCAGCGTCCGGGAGACGTCGGATCTGGGACTCTATCGGCACGCAAGTGGCTTGAGGTGGGACTCGCTCGTGGTGCCGCCGAACACGCCTGGGGCGTCCCACGCGGTCGTCGACGAGACGACCGGCACGCTGTTCATCGGGCACGCGCTCCGGCGTGTGGAAAATCGATCCCTGAGGCGAACAGGAGGATGATTGACATGGTCAAGACGAACCGTACGATTGGTCTCATCTCATTATCAACCGGGGCCGAATTGCGGCGACTATGTGGATCTGGCGGCGGCGTTCTGGGCGCTCAGCACCGTCGGGAAAGACGGCTACGAGGACGAAGACAGGGTTGGTGCGGTACATCCATGGCCACACCGCACGGGTGGCGCTCGTGATTAGGGTCCTTTGCGGCAAGTTCTTGTCCCGTATGTACATCGACACGCTATCTATCTTCTTGGTATAGCCGTGAAGCGAGTCGCTCCGGGTGTCAGTCAGAGGATCATGATCCGCTCTGCCACACTGAGCCTTCTGATTGTTGCGGCGCTTCCTGCCGGAGCCTGCTCGACCGGCGGCCCGGTGGAACCCCCGGACTGCGTCGAAGAGATCGATGGCGCCTGCTGGTCTTTCCTCGGACTCGAAGATGAATGGATCACGGCGCTGGCCGAGACCCCGATGGGCCTGTTCGCGGGCACGCACAAGAACGGCGTCTTCCGGCATGATCCCGTAGCGGGCCGCTGGCAGTCGCTGGGGCTGGACCACGCCATCGTCTGGTCGATTCTCTACGTGCCGACGGAACCGGCTCGCCTGCTCGTCGGCATGATCCCGTTCTCGGATGAAACCACCGAAGCCGCGGTCTTCGCCAGCGAGGATCGCGGCGAGACGTGGATCCCGTGGGACGGCGGCCTGGCCGAGAGCCGTGGCGATCGCGGCTGGGCGTACTCGCTCGCCGTGGACCCCGACGATCCCCGCCGGCTCTTCATGAGCTACTTCGACGTGATGATGCGCTCGGACGATGGCGGCGAAACCTGGAATCCGGTATATAACGAGCTGTCGTTGATCGGAGGGGGAGCGTTCCACGCGATCGTGGTATCAGGGAGTCAACCCGACGCGGTGTGGGCGGGCGGCGTGACATCGGTGTTCACTGCCGTGATCCTGCGCAGCGAAGATGGCGGTGACTCCTGGGAATTCATCGACCCCACGCCGCGGCATGAGAACAACGTCAACGCCCTGCTGGAGGTTCCCGGAGAATCGGGTTCACTGCTGGCGGGCCTGGGAGGAGTTGGGGACGGGGTTATGCGGTCGACGGACAGCGGCAGGACGTGGGACTATACCTTGTTTACTCGGGGTGTGGTCAAGGACATCATAACCTCGGATAACACGATTTATGCCGCAGCATCCGAGAACTTTCGGCCGCCACCATCAGGCGACGGAGCGCCGGTGACGGATCTTGGACTGTATCGATCCAGCGATCGAGGATCAACGTGGGACAAAATAGCGAAACCGGCTGGGCTCCCGGGCGGCTACGCGCTCGACAGAGACCAGGCCGGTGCGATTCTCATCGGTACAAAGGGGGGCGTCTGGAGAGCCCTCATTCCGTGATGAATGCTCCCGTATCCCCATCAATCAGATCAGAGAGGAGGCGACCGATGACACACCGGCGAGGATTGCCTGAGAGCTCACTGTGGATCGTGGCTCTGGCTGTACTGTTCGCGGCTTGCTCCGAAGAGCCGACACGACTGTCGCTACCGGCGGATGACCTCGCCCGATTCAACCAGGCCGTCGCGCCGAACGTGCCAGAAGTTCGGATCGACTTGCCTGTCCAACCACGAGCTTGGGATACCGACGATCAGGCGCTGGTGGCCGCGATCGCGGCTGGCGAGAATATCGCGGTGATCGCGATCAAGGAGCCTGAGAGCCAGCACACGCTGGATACCGGCGTTCGAGCCGCCGTCAGCGCCGATGCCGTGGAAGAGGGCATGGCCCTGTTGGAAGCGCAGGTAGGCGTCGAAGTTTTCGATGTGCTGGAGAACCTCGGCATGGTGCGCGTGCACATGGACCCGGCGCTCGCCCCGATCCTACGGCAGAATCCACTCGTCGATTTCATCGAACCCCGGCAGTACGGCGAGATCGCCGCGCAGGTCACACCCTGGGGAATCGAGATGGTGAGAGCTCCGGAAGCCTGGACTGTCACGACCGGTGGAGGCGCCAAGCTCGAAATCATCGACACGGGCCACGATCAAGGACACGAAGACCTGCCCTTGCTTCCGAGCGGGAATTGTTCGGGTGCTTACACAGGCTGTAGCGACGGACACGGCCACGGAACGCACGTGATGGGGATCGCGACCGCGAGGGACAATACGATCGGTGTCGTCGGTGTCGCTCCCGGGATCAGCGCATCGGATGTCTATGCGTACGGCGCGTGCACCGATTCAGGCTCATGTCCTACGGATGAGGTAACCGCCGGCATCAACGCGGGTATCTTCACGGTCGATGTGATCAACTTGAGCCTCAGCCAGCCTTATAGCGCTGCGCAGTCGAGCGCCGTCGCACAGGCCTGGCAGGATGACATCGTGCTGGTCGCGGCGGCCGGGAACAATGACGGCGGACCGCTCGAGATCTATCCCGCGCTGTACAGCACGTGATCGGCGTTTCCGGCGTGAAAGAAGACAAATCGTTCGCCGACACGAGTCCTTGTGGTGGAGGGTCAAACTGGGGATCACATGTGGACCTGGCGGCCCCGTTCTGGGCGTTGAGCACGGTGCCCAATGACCAGTACGGAGATGAAACCGACGGGTGGTGTGGAACCTCGATGTCGACACCGCACGTTTCCGGCGCGGCCGCGCTGCTTCGTTCTGAGCATCCGGGCTGGACGAATCAGGAGATCGTGGACCAGTTGATCGCTACTGCAGAGGACCGCGGCACCGCTGGTCGTGATGACTTCTACGGGTACGGCATTGTGGACGCGGCCGCAGCGCTCGGCGTATCCGATCCGCCGCCACCACCACCGCCGACGGTCGCGATCAATGGCCCGACGGAAATACAGCCGGACGCTACCTGCACGTGGTTCTCGGATGTCTCGGGTGGAACGCCGCCCTACTCGTACTACTGGACGAACGACGGTCATTTTGTGAGCAGTGATCAGGACTATACAGGCGGCAAGCTCGATGGGTCAATTTCTAGCTCGTTCGACATTAAACTGAGAGTGACAGACGCTGCGTCTGCGTCTGCTTCGTATGAGATTACCGTCTACGAAGACGAATCGGCTTGGGTCTGCATAATCTGATCTGATAGGGAGAACGAGGCGACGGAGCTGTACGTCGTCGTCGAGCCGGGTCTGCCGAAGGAGCGAGTGCCGGTC
>JBOHRM010000465.1:0-2787 GCA_050732715.1 Longimicrobiales bacterium | reverse complement strand
GTGCAGCGCGTAGTATGCGGAGGAGAAGAGCCGTGTCGCGGTTGACGCCAGGAGCCCGATCGCGTATCCCGCGAGCACCACCCAGACGAAGAGGGTGTCGGCGCGTCCGAAGTCGCCGGTCTGATAGACCGCCGCCACCACGATGTCACCCAGGAGCAGGCACGCGACGGCCGACGGCACCACGAAGACCGCGATCTGCCGCAGCCCCGCGTTCACCCGATGGCGCAACACTTCGACGTCTGCGGTCCGCTGGCGCGCCAGCTCGGGCAGCTCCGCGGCCGCGACCGACATGCCGAACAGGCTGACGGGCAGCAGATACAACATCTGGGCGTAGCCCAGCGCCGCGACCCCGCCGGCGACCAGGTATGAGGCGAGCAGAATCTCGATATAGCTGCTGAGCTGCACCACGCCGCGCCCCATCACGACCGGCCCCACGTTCCGCAGCGCGGTGCGGACACCCTCGAGCTGGGTGTCCCAGCGAATCTTGAGATCGCGCTCGAGCTTCAGAACGCGGGGAAGCTGCACCGCGAACTGTAGTACGCCGCCGGCCAGTGCGCCCCACGCCAGCGCCACCACCAGCTCTGCCAAGTCCATGCGCCGGCCGAAGAACAACAGCGTAGCGATCATCGCGGCGTTCCAGAGGACCGGAGCGACGTAAGAGATAAAGAAGCGGCGGTGGCTGTTCTGTATCCCCAGCGCCCAGGCCGACAGGACCAGCAACGCCGCCATGGGGAAGATGATGCGAACGCAGGTGATGGTCAGCTCGCGACGCACGCCCTCGAAGCCCATCGTGAAGATGGAGACGATCACAGGCGCGGCGAAGATCCCGATCAGGCTGATCCCCCCGGCCAACGCGACCAGTAGGGCGAACACGGCGCCCGCGACTCGGCCCGCTTCTTCTTTCCGCCCTTGCTCGATCAGTTCCGCGTAGACCGGGATGAATGACGCACTCAGCGCGCCTTCGCCCAACAGATTCTGAAGAACCGTCGGCATGCGCAGCGCGGCGGTGAACACGTCCGCGTACAGGCTCGTCGCGAAGTACTGCGCGAAAACGCGCTGTCGGATGAGACCGGAGATGCGGCTGAGCAGGATCCCCGCCGCAACGAAGTTTGCCGATCGTGTGCTCGCTGGAGCGCCCGTCGCTCTCTCGGTTACGGGTACCGCGGAAGAGCCTGGCGCGGAAGTCGGTGGGTCCGCCGCCGATTCATGCATGGTGAGGCTCGAATCCCTCCCCCCAACGAGGAGGGGCCAGGAGAGGGGCCTTGGCCCGAGCGTTTTCGGTGGAAGCGTTCAACAGCAATAGACATTCGGGCCGGGAGCGTCAGCCGCGACCCGCGTCGCCCGGCGGGAGCAGGCTCTCGCCCGCCGACCGCTCCTCGAGGAGACGATGCAGGAATTCGCTCTCCTCCTCGAGTCGCGACAGCTCCTTCGACAGCCGATCGACTTCGCTCTCGAGCGCCGCCAGCCGCGTCGCCTGCGCGGCCCCCAGCTCACGGCCCTCCAGCCGCGCGGCCAACGCCCGGCCCACCTGCGAGTCCAGAATGACCGCGGCGAGCGGGATCAGCAGCGCAACCAGCAAGACTACCAGAATGAGCGTCAGCATCATCGATCGGCTCGCTTCGCTCGGGTTGCGGGTTGCGGCGCTTCGCTCGGGTTGCGAGTCACGGGTTCCGGGTTGCGGGTTGCGGCGAACATGGCGTTCGGAGTCAGTTCGGGCACTCGCTTCGCTCGGCTTGCGGGTTGCGTACCTTTCGGAATCGGTTCGTGCCCATCAATCGCCGCGGAGCACCCAGCGCGCCAGCCCATAGCCCGTAAGCCATAACTCGCAACCCGTAACCCGCAACCCGCAACCCGCAACCCGTAACCCGCAACCATACCCCATACCCATTAACAGCGCACGCCGGTCCACGCGCTGGCCGGCGAGGCGATCTCGGGCTCCATGGCATCCAATAGCTCGAGCAGCAGCTCCGTGCCGTACTTCGCCAGAAACGGTAAGGCATTCAACATTCGTTCCTGTGGCACACCGTCGGGATAAAGGTTCATGGCGGCCTTTTGGAGCTGGGCGAGCACGATCTCGTTCTTCTTCTTGAGGTGCGACGCGATCTTTTTCTCGGCCGCCTCGGCCTGGCCGAGCGCGTTGTTGCGCAACCCTTCGAGCCAGCCCTTCAGCGTAGGGTCGACCGCCTGCGCCGCCTCGGCCAGGGCATCGTAGTCGCCGCTCGTGTCTTCACGCAGCAAGCGCAGCGCCCGGCGTACCTCCTCCGGCATCTCATCGCGGACCAGACGCGTCGCGATCTCGTGGAACGGATGATTGAACTCTTCCGGCTCCATCCCGGCTCGGTCGAGGACCTTGCGCACCTTCGACTCGATCAATGTCACGCTGTAACGAGGGAATACGACTGGGGGGCGGATGCCGTGCGCGTCGAACAAACACCCGATCTGGGCGAAATAGCTGATCTCGGATGGCCCGGCAACGTACGAGACGGTCGGGAAGACGGCGCTCTCGACCACTGGCCGCAGCAGCACGTTCGGCGAAAACGACTCCGGCCTCGCGTCGAGCATCGCGAACAGCTCGTCGCCCGAAAGGCGACGCTGGGTTCGGCGCAGGCTCCAAACCCCGTCGTCGCGCACCAGGCGGTCGCGGCCGTTCTCGTCGTGCAGGAACACATTGGCGGCGTCCTCGCTGATCGTCACCTGGGTGTGGTAACCCAGGACGGCAAGGCGCGCCGACTGCCGTGCGAGCAGCGCGCCGTGCGCTCCGGTGCGCTCGAGCTCGCGCCGGAGCAC
>JBOHRM010000464.1:0-3265 GCA_050732715.1 Longimicrobiales bacterium | reverse complement strand
GCACGTCACGCCATTCCGCTCGGATGTCCCCTACTCGCTCGACCGATCCGCCCAACGCTCCATGAGAACACCACGACGCTGCTGGCGGGCGATCCAGGCGTCGACCAGCTGCGTCCACGCGATGCCTTGCAATGCGCTCGGACGAAAGCCCGTGGCTCGGTGGATCGCGTTCGACATTGTGAACGGATCAGGATACCCGCCTGCGGCCGCGGCATCCTTCAACGGTCGGCCTTTCAGGATGGCTGCGTGCGTGTGGAACGCGCGTACGAGCGCGATCCAATCACGTGTAGACGGCAGTCCTGCATCCCGGAACAGCCGGTAGAGCGTGCGTCGGCTCATCGAGAGCACTGCCGCGACCACGGGCACGCGGAGACATTGCGGCGGCACCGCGGCGATCACACGTAGCGCACCCGTCTCCGGGCCACGCCGCGTGATCACGCCACGCTCTACGATGTAGCGGACCAAACGCTCGCCCGTGGGATCCAGATCTGCTCCGGCTTGACGTTCGGGGTCTTTGCTCATGCTCGCCTCCGGGTGAGGGGGTCGCGGCTTAGCCGTTGTACGATCACCCTCGACGAGATCTTCTCTCGGCGCCGGCGGCGTGAGTCGTTCCGAAGCTATTCGCTCCGACGGTGAGTTTCGGGTGCGTGGTCGGGGACGCGGCTCGAAGGGAGGGCTCAGATCGAGAGGGTGCCTCCGGCGGGCTCGCGATATGGCCGTTGCACAGCGAAGCCGAGTTCGCGTGGGGCCGGGATGCGCGCGGCCCCACGCTCGGGCGGTTTTCAGTCCGACGGCTCGTCGTCGGTCGCGCCAGAAGTGCTGAGCGGCGATCCCAGCAGGATCACCTCCTGCACCACGATCTCGGCGGTTGGAATGGTGAGACCGTTCTTCTCGAACGACCCGTACTCGAGGCGACCGTCGACGTACACGCGATCGCCCTTGCGAACGTACTCCTCTGCGAGCTGCGCGAGGCGGTCCCAGAGGGTGAGCCGGTGCCATTGCGTCCGCTCCTCGAACGCGTCGTTGTCGCGAGGAATGCGTCGGCTCGTGGCGAGCGAGACGTGAGCGACCTTCTTCCCCGACGTGGTCGTCTGGACTTCCGGGTCACGGCCGATGTTGCCGATCAGCGTGACCTTGTTGAGGTTGCGAGCCATCGTTTCCTCCAGGGTGATGAGATCGTCCGCTCCGGGCTCGTCCCGAAGCGCCGAAACGGGAACTGATCCGCGTTTCAGATCACCCCTTCCGTTCACTCTCTTCTCAACAGTCGGTGGGGCCGGGAGGAGCATGCGCTGGCAGCCGGCTTCGCAACGCTCCCTCGGGCGGCGTCCGAACGGAGGTAGTTAGTGAGCGACGATCACGTTGCGCGGAGGGTGCTTCCATGGGAAGACGGAACGGGCTGACGTCAGGCCGCTCGCGCGCTCGACCAGGACGACCGGTCTCGCCTTCCTTCGCGCCCGCCGCGAGTCGTATGTTTTCAGCGAGACGCATGAGGTCCGCGCCATCTGCGGCGTGAGCACGGAGAACGATATGATCATGGACTCGCTATCGAATCCCACGGTCAAGGCGGCGATCGACGTATTGCAGAACCGCAATCGCGAAGCTTGGTCAGAGCTGTTCGAGTCCGACGCTAAGCTGTACGACGACGGCGAGCCCCGCAGTCTCGAGGCGTTCACCCGTGACGCGGTCGGACACGAACGCTTCACATCGATCGACCGCGTCGACAACAACGGACTCGATCTGGTCGGCGATTCCATTCGGATCAATGGGGAGATTTCCGAACGTACTTCCGTTTCGAGCTGTCGCCTTCGGGCAAGATCACCTGCCTACATATCGGGCAGGCCGCATAGGCCACCAATCCGCGAATGACTTCATTCCTGCGGCGTGGTGATGGGGTTCGTGCTCAGCTCTCTCGCGAACGCAGGATGCTTTCCGGCTTGAGAGAAAGCAGGTCAGGGAAACGGCGGCACGGCTCGTACGTCGAGAACCCGACCGAGCCGCCGGAAATCAGCCGTGTTGTGGGTGATGAGCGTCGCGCCCAACCGCGTACACTGAGCGGCCAGCACCGCATCGTTCCAGAACGAACGGCTCTTGGTGACGACGTTCCCGCCGAGCTGCACCACAGCTGTCGCCGCGCGCGCCCAGTCCTCCGGATGCGGGGCAGCGACCGTCGTCCCGGCTCCAAGGGCTCGCAACGCAACGGAGTGTTGCGCGGCGTTGGCGATGCCCAGCAGCACCTCGGCCGCGACCACAGCACTGACGGGAAGCACGCCGCTGGCGTGAATGAACGCCTCGAACCGGAGGCGGAACGCCGCGTCGTTGGCGGCCGTCACGTAAATGTTGGTGTCGGCAATGTACACCAGGACCTCGGCAGACATTGGCGTTTGGGCTCCGGGCGGTTGACTCTAGCCCCGTCAGTCGATCCGCGTCGCGTCGATCGGGCCGAGCGCTGCGAGCGTGCGGAGGCCCTGAATCTGCTGCTCACGCCGCACGACGTCCTGCAGAGCCTGGGTGATCGCCTCGGTCTCCGTTCGGACGCCCAGCGCTCGCCGCGCCCGGTCGAGAAGCCGCTGGTCGAGCAACAGCGTCTTCTTGCTTCGCTCGCCTCGGCGCGATGCCCCGGTCGTCGACGTCTTGGGTCTCGATTTACGTATCGTCAAGAACACCTCCATCAGCCGTATGATCCATACAATGTATACGTATTGTACGGCTGCCGCAAGGGTCCACGTGTTTCATTGTTCCCGACTTCTTGTTGATATGGGCGGCTGTCCAGTTGCGGCACGCGACAAACGGTGGTCCGGCCAGGAGGTCGGCTGATCGGTAGCTGCCAGCCGAGTAGGGTCCCCCTGCACCTGACCGCCGTTCGTGCCCTTTGGCTCCGCGCGGGGTTGTGCAAGCCCTTCGCGACGTGATTGGCGAACCCTACTCGCCGTCGTTCACGTCGTCAGGTAACTTCTTCGCCGACGTCGTGCTCAGCCATTTCGGGATACGCCCCGCCGCCCGGTACTCCTCGACCAGTATCTCCCGAATGCGGCGCTCGGCTTCGGCCTTCTTGGAATCGGGGTAATCCCGTATGAGGAAGCTGATGGCGGCGTCGGCCGTCTCCGAAGTCGTCAGATCGTCGTCGTCGGGAAACGTCTCGTCACGCTCGGTCACGCTGCCCTCCGTGGTGCGCATGCCCTCCGGGGCACGTCCTTCGGCCTTGGTCCGGTCCGTGTCTTCGGCAGTCAGGCGCTGTGACACCGAACCGCCTTCCGCACCGCAGATC
>JBOHRM010000463.1:0-1685 GCA_050732715.1 Longimicrobiales bacterium | reverse complement strand
CAGCGCCGCTCGAATGTAACGTGACTTTGGAATCGGACCACTAGTGTGTCCCGTCCCGGAGATTCCTTGGCATTCGAACACCGCTGCATCCCGCATCGCTGCGTTACTCATCCTCGAATAGCACTCTCACGCCTGATTTGGCGGCATAACCGGCGAGCAGGAGCACAACGATCGGGGGAGCGAGCGATCGGACCCCGGCATTGGTACGCTCCTCGCATGGGCGGTCGGCGACAGCTGTGCGATCGAACTCCCGTCATTGCTGGAGAAGACCGAGATGGCCGCAACGCGCGCAACACGGGGCGATCGCAACGACCGGATCGTCGATGCGATGGCCCGGGCGGATCTCGACGCGCTCATCTGCGCGTTCCCGGCGAACGTGTTGCTCCTCTCCGGCTACTGGCCGGTCATCGGCACGGCGCTCGCCTTCGGCAGCCGCGATGGCCGGACGGTCGTGCTGGCGCCAGAGGACGAGCGCGGTCTCGCCGAACGAGGCTGGGCGGACGCGATCCATACGTTCCAGCCCGGCTCGCTGGCCGAGATTCGCACGCTCAGCACCGCGCTGCGCCAGCCGCTCGAGCAGATCGCGCGGGAGCTCGGGCTCGGCTCCGGACGCATCGGCTACGAGCACGGGCCGATGTCGGAGCCGGCCACCTACTCGGCGATGAACACATACGGGGCGAGCCTGGCCGACGTGCTGCGCCATGCCTTGGGCGGCGCGTCACTCACACCCGCCGATGATGTGTTGACGGACCTGCGATCGGTGAAGACACCGGATGAGATCGATGTGCTTCGGTCCGCGTGCGCGATCGCCGGCATGGCGTTCGAAACGGGCTCGGCCGAGCTGGAGATCGGCATGCGTGAGACCGAGATCGCGGCGGGCTTCCGCACGCCCTTGAGCGCTCAGGGTGTCGGCGAAGATGGCGCGCGCGCCGACGGCTTCACGTGGTGCATGTCGGGCGCGAACGCCGCCGAAGCGTTCGGCGCGTACGCCCGCTCACGCGCGAAGCGGGTCGACCGCGGCGACCTCGTCCTCGTGCACTGCAACTCGTATCTCGATGGCTATTGGACTGACATCACCCGTACGTACTGCGCCGGCGAACCCGATGAACGGCAGAGACACCTCTATGAGGCGGTGCTCGCCGCTCGCAGCGCCGCTCTGGACACGATCCGCCCGGGCGCACGCGCGGCCGACGTCGACCGGGCGGCGCGTGACGAGCTGTCAACGCGCGGGCTGGGCAAGGCGTTCAAACACGCGACCGGCCACGGCGTCGGCTTCGGCGCGATCGACGGCGGCTCGCCGCCGCGACTCCACCCCGCCTCACCCGACCGGCTCGAGCCCGGAATGGTCTTCAACGTCGAGCCGGCGGTGTACTTCGACGGCTACGGCGGGCTACGCCATTGCGACGTGGTGGTCGTGACCGAGACGGGCGTCGAGGTGCTCACCCCATTCCAGGCGACGATGGAAGAGCTGAGATTGGATTGACCGTGCCCGGGTGGATCTGGCGAGGAAATCGCGGGAAGCGCCAAGCGGCAACTTTCTGATCTGGAAATCTCGGGTGCGAAAGGATCAAGTGCGCATTCGGCCGCGGCGATGCCATGGTCGCCGGCGGGAGGCAATCGCGCCGCCTACTGCATCTCCTTGAACTGCCTCAGGAGCTCGGCGCGCCGCTCGCGATGCCGCCGCA
>JBOHRM010000462.1:0-3502 GCA_050732715.1 Longimicrobiales bacterium | reverse complement strand
AGCCCGGCCTCCGCCGCCTGCACCGCGGACCCTGCCTCGGCGCGCGAACGCACGTCCAGCGGCGTCGGCGGCGCCGGCTCCAGCCTCGCCACGACCGTTTCGCCTTTACGAACGGGGTCGCCCGGCTCGAGATCGATGCGCCGCAGCTCGCCCGCGACGGGCGCGGCAACGTTGAATCGATGCCGCACGCGGGTCTCGCCTTCCTCATCGACCGTGACCGTCAGCGGCCCGCGCGTGACCGTCGTCATATCGACCTCGATGCCTCGCGGCCAGAGCGCAAAGACGAGCAACCCCGCAACGGCCGCAGCGCCGATCAGAATCCTCCGGCTACGCAAGATCTTCATGCTCATTTCGTTCGGGTTCCGGGTTCCGAGTTCCGAGTTCCGAGTTCTCCACCGCACCCAACTCGCAACTCACCAACTCACAACTGACCTACTCCTTTGTCTTCAACACCCCGACCAGATCGAGCCGATCGAGGCGGCGCCGCACGATCAGCCCCGACACGAGCGAGGCGAGGATCACCGTCAACCACGACCACGCGATGACCTGCGGCGCGATGACGAGCGGGAAACGGTAGACCTCGGTGTCGACCGTCGCGCCGAGCGCGCGCGTCAACCCGTAGCCGAGCACGGCGCCGACCGGCAGCGCGATGACCGTGAGCACGGCCAGCTCGCCGAGCAGGATCATCGAGATCTCGGCGCGCGTGAAGCCGAGCACGCGCAGGCTCGCGAGCTCGCGGCTCCGCTCCGAGAGCGACACGCGCGCAGCGTTGTAGACCACGCCGAACGCGATGACGCCGGCGAACAGCACAATGATCCCGATGGTGGTGTTCGTGCTCTGCGCGACCGTCTCCCGGAAGCTCTCGACCACCGCCCGCTTGAACGCGACGCCGGCGACGGCCGGCACCTCCTTCAACGTCTCCGCCAGCTCGGTCTCGCGCGCGGGGTCGACCAGCAGCGCCGCGCCCGAGAGCGTCGCGCTCTCGCGCAGCATCCGGCGCAGCGCATCGAGCCGCATGTACGCGGAGAGACCGAGCACGTCGTCGACGAGCCCGACAATGCGCACTTCGCGCACGGGTTGCTCACCCTCGAGCACCTCGACCGTGACCTCGTCGCCGGCGCGCACGTCCAGCACACGCGCGAGCATCTCGGAGAGCACCAGTCCCTCGGGCGGCAGCGACACGGCCCGGCCCTCGCGGTCCACGATCCGGCGCAGACTCGCCCGATCAGGCACGCCCGTGATCGCGGCGGTGCGGTGACGGTAGCCGGCGCGCAGCCGAGCGGCCACGCTCCGCTGCGGCTCGACGGCGAGCACGCCCGGCAGCCGCTCGAGCGCGTACAGCGCATCCGCGCCCGCCGGCTCGACGAACGAGAGCGTCACGTCCTGCCGCTCGGCCACCGAGAACTGCGTCGCGATCAGCCGATCGGTCGCCTCGACGAGCGTGAAGCCAACCAACAGGATCGCGCCCGCACAGCCGATGCCGGTCACGGACGCCGCGGCGCGAACCGGCTGCCGCTCGATGTTGCGCAGGATCATCCTCGACGCGACGCCGACGTGACGGCGCAGCCACCCTCGCTCGATCAGGCTCGGCCGATAGCTCGCCGGCGACTCCGGCCGCATCGCCTCGGCCGGCGGCACGCGCACCGCCCGGCGCACGGCCGAAAAAGCCCCGACTGCCGCCGCGCCCAAGCTCAACGTCACCGCGCCCAGCACCACGCTCGGCGAGAACCGGTACAGCAGGATCGGGAAGTTGAAGTACTGCGCGTATAGCACTACCATGCGCGAGCCGAGCCACGCGCCGGCGATGATGCCGAGCAGCACACCCGCCACGGCGATCGACAGCGCCCACTTCATGTAGTGCCAGCCGAGCTCGCGGTTCGTGTAGCCGAGCGCCTTCAACGCCGCGAGCTGCGGGCGTTGCAGCGCCAACGCGCGCGTCAACGCGACGTTCAACACGAACGCCGCGACGAACAGGAAGATGAGCGGCACCGAGAACCCCATGCTCTGGAGCTGCGTCAGCTCTGCCTCGAGCGTCCAGTTCGAGAGCTGCAACGCCCGCGGAACCGCACCCAGACCGCCGTACGGCAAAACCAGCCGGTCCACCTGTGCAATGACGTCGTCCTCGATCGCGCCACGCTCGAGCGCAAGGACGACGTCATTGAAGCCGCCCTCCATGTCGAACGCGCTCGCCAATGCACGACGCTCCATCCACAGCACACCGAACCGCCGCGCGTCCGGCACCAGCTCGCCCGGTTGGATGCTGTACACGTACTCGGGAGAGAGCGCGATGCCGACGATCGTCAGCTCACGCTTGCGGCCGTTGATGATCGCCGAGACGCGGTCGCCCAGCCCGAAGCCGTGTGCACTGGCGAACGATTCGCTGACCAGCACCTCATCCGGCCTCGTCGCCGAGACCCAACGTCCCGCACGAAGGTACAGCGCGTTCAACGACGGCTGACCCTCCGCCGGGATCGACACCAGACGACCGGTCGCGGGCTCGCCCATACCCGGGAGGTCCAACACGACGTTCGCGACCACACGCGTCTCGATGCGCGCGACACCCGGGACCGCCTCGATTCGCTCGGCGAGCGACTGCGGCGCCCGCTTCAGCGGCACGAACACGTCCGCGAACCGCTGTCGTTCGTAGTACGCACCCTGTGTCCGCCGCAGCGATTCGAAATTCGACAGCAGCGTCACGAACATCGCCATCCCCGCCCCGATGACCGCCGCGATCGCCAGCGCCTGCCCCTTCATCGCCACGACGTCGCGGATCAGCTTGCGATCGAGCGCCGAAATGCGCATCCCCACTACCACGAAAGATCGCGCGGCGCCAGCTTCCGCGCGTTTCGCTCGACCGACGCAATACGGCCGTCCGCCAGCCGCACGACCGTGTCCGCCATCCCCGCGATCGACGCGTTGTGCGTGATCACGATCGTCATCGTGCCCAGCTCCGCGTTCGCTCGCTCGAGCGCCTCCAGCACCACAACGCCCGTCGAGACGTCCAACGCGCCAGTCGGCTCATCGCACAACAGCGCGGCAGGCCGCTTCGCGATCGCACGCGCAATCGCCACCCGCTGCTGCTCGCCTCCCGACAGCTGCGATGGAAAATGATCGAGCCGGCCGCTCAGCCCGACCAACGCCAGCGAATCCTCCGGCGCGAGCGGATGATCGACGATCTCCGTCACCAGCGCGACGTTCTCTCGCGCCGTAAGACTCGGAATCAGATTGTAGAACTGAAAAACGAAGCCCACGTGGTGACGCCGATACTCCGTCAGCTCCGCTTCGCCCGCCGCCGTCAACTCCCGACCGCGATACCACGCACGGCCGCTCGTCGGCACATCGAGGCCACCGAGAATGTTCAGCAACGTGGACTTGCCCGAGCCCGACGGACCGAGCAGCACCACGAACTCACGCTCGTCCAGCCGCAGATCGACCTCTCGCAACGCCGGAACCTCGACCTCGCCCATCCGATAAACCTTCGCCAAACCCCGCACCTCGAAGA
>JBOHRM010000461.1:0-2950 GCA_050732715.1 Longimicrobiales bacterium | reverse complement strand
GCGCTGCACGCGGCCGGACTCGCGCTCTCGGCGAGCGTCGAGGCGGAGATCGCCGCGCTCGACCCCGGCGAGCAGACCGCGTTCCTGGAGGACCTCGGGCTGCGCGAGCCGGCGCTCGCGCGCTTCATCCGGACCGCCTACGGCCTGCTCGACCTGATCTCGTTCTTCACCGTCGGGCCCGACGAGGTGCGGGCGTGGACGATCCGGCGCGGCACGCACGCGCGACAAGCGGCCGGCAAGATCCATTCGGACCTCGAGCGCGGGTTCATCCGCGCCGAGGTGATCCCGTACGGCGTCTTCATCGAGTACGGCTCCGAGCAGGCCGTGAAAGACGCTGGGCGCCTCCAGGTCGAGGGCAAGGACTACGTCGTCTCCGACGGCGACATCTTGCACGTCCGCTTCAACGTCTGAACCAGATGTTCGGGGCGCGGTACGCTTCACGCGCGGCCGACATGTCCAGCCTCAAATCGCGGCCCACGGATCGCGGGACCGACGGTTGCCCCGGGCCGCTCACCTGCGCTACGTTCCCGGCCGGGCTGTACCTCCCCGACCACAGCCCTCAAGCGCGTACCTGGAGGAGATCGCGAATCTCGCCGAGCAGCCGCTCCTCGACCGAAGGTTCAGGCGCAGCGGCCGGCTTCGGCGGCTCCGCCCGCTTCACGGCATTGAAGCTCTTGATGACCAGGAAGACGGCCCAGGCGACGATCAGGAAAGACAGCACGTTGTTCAAGAACGCGCCCCAGTTGACCGTGACGGCGCCCGCCGCGGTGGCGGCTTCGATCGTCGCGTAGGGCCCGGCCGGAGTGCCATTCTGTACCACGTAGTGGAGCTGCGAGAAATCCACCCCTCCGAGCAAGAGCCCGATCGGCGGCATGATGACATCGTTGACGAGCGAGCTCACTACAGTGCCGAACGCCGCGCCGATGATGATCCCGACCGCCATGTCCATCACGTTGCCCTTGAACGCGAACTCCTTGAACTCCTTCAGCATCGCTCCCTCCTTCGGAAGATCTCCCGAGAATCGGCCACTTGGCCGGGCTTGCGCCGCGGCGTATCGACCCGTGCGGTGCATCCTTCCCGCCGAGGATGCCCAGGGCCCAGCGCGCACGACGCGCAACGTCTGAGACAGAGAACCACGCCGGAAGTCCCATCGCCTCATCGCGGGCGTCGCGCGCTAGGGCCGCCGCGATCGACGGGGCATGTGACCGTTCTGTGGCGCGTAGGTCTATCAGTACCATGACGAGGCGCGACGGTTTCGAACAGCCCTCGGACGAAGATATTGTCACGGCGTTACAGGAGGCGAGGCACGGCGATCGGCGGACGTTCGATGCGCTGGTGGACAGGCATCGCGGGCGAGTTGTCGGCCACTGCCGCGATAGGGCACGGCCGCGGTCGACGAGGCGGACATTCCGAATGAGGAGACTGCGGTGCCGAAGGCAGCCATGATCAGGGCGCGCCGGGTCGTAGCGTTCTTCCCGGCCGCGCTGCTGCTAGCGCTCTTCTGGCGCGGCCTCGCCGCCGCGCAGGAGCCGATCCCGACACCTGAATCCGTTCTCGGCTTTACGCCGGGTGCCGACTTCGAGCTGGCGGGCTATGACGAGTCGATCGACTACTTCCAGCGGCTCGACGCGGCGAGCGATCGCCTCGTGCTGCTCGAGGTCGGCCGCACGTCCCGCGGCAGGCCGTGGTACGTGGCGCTGGTCTCCGCGCCGGAGAACCTGGCCGCGATCGAGCGACACCGTGAGATCGCTCAGCGTCTTGCGCACCCGGCGGAACTGGACGACGTCGAGGCACGCTCGCTCGCGCGCGAGGGCCGCGCCATCGTGGACATCAGTGGCGGGCTCCACGCGTCGGAGGTCGCCGGCGCGCAGCACACCATCCAGCTCGCGTACGATCTGGTCAGCGCACGCGATGATCCGCGCATCGAACACATCCTGAGCGAGGTCGTGCTGCTGCTCTGGCCTTCGCTCAATCCCGATGGCCAGGAGATCGTCGTCGACTGGTATTTGGAGAACGTCGGCACGCCGTACGAGGTCGCGCCACTGCACGAGCTGTATCAAGAGTACCTCGGCCACGACAACAACCGGGACGCCTACATGCTGAACGTGCCCGAGTCGCGGGTCGTCACGCAGTTCTGGCGGGAGTGGGAGCCGCAGATCATCTATGTGCACCACCAGACGGCGCCGTTCCCCACGCGCATCTGGCTGCCGCCGTTCGCCGAGCCGATCGCCAATCGCTCACCCGCTCTGATCGTGCGCGAGGTCAACGCGATCGGCATGCTGATCGCCCAGGAGCTCGAGTCACGCGGCCAGGTCGGCGCCACGCACATGGGTACCGGCTTCGACGCCTGGTACCCCGGCTACATCGACTACCTTCCGGTCTTCCAGAACATCGCGGCGTACTGGACCGAGACGGCGCTCTACCGTTACGCGACGCCGCATTTCTACCGGATCGACGAGTTCCCCGAGTCCAGGCGTGATCTGCGCACCGGTGCACTCTACACCAGCCCGTGGCCGGGAGGGTGGTGGCGCCTCGCGGATGCGGTCGAGTACATGCTGACGGCATCCTTCGCCACCCTCGAGTACGCGGCGAAATACCGCGAGCAGCTCCTCTACAACCGCTACCAGGCCGGCCGCGATGCGATCCGGCGTTACAGAGAGCAGCCGCCGTACGCCTACATCGTGCCTCAGCAGCAGCGAGACCCGATGGCCGCCGTCGGGTTGTTACGACGTCTCGCCTTCAACGGCGTGCGCGTGTACCAGCTCGAGCGCGCCGCCGCTCTGGACGGAACGACACATGCCGCGGGCACGTGGGTCATCCCGATGGACCAGGAGTTTTCGGAGCTCGTGCGGCAGCTCATGGAGGTCCAGGTCTATCCCGACCTCCGGGAGCACGCGGACGGCCCGCCCGAGCAGCCGTACGATGCCGCGGGCTGGACGCTGCCTTACCT
>JBOHRM010000460.1:0-4822 GCA_050732715.1 Longimicrobiales bacterium | reverse complement strand
CGCCATCGTACGCAGGCTCGACTTCTCGATCCCCTTCGACGCGCTCACCACGTACGTATCCGCGCCCACCATCTCGGCGGCGCGTGCCATCACATCGTGGACGTGCTGCGCCGGGCTGACCGAGACGACGAAGTCCTTGTCCTCGACCGCGTCGGCCAAGTCGCCGGTCGCGACGAGCCGCGGGTCCAGCGCGATGCCTTCGAGATAGCGCGTGTTCTGGTGCTGCGTGTTGATCGCGGCGACCACCTCCGGCTCGAGCGCCCAGAGCCGGACCCGGTGGCCTTTCTTCGCGAGTAGATTCGCCAGCGTCGTGCCCCAGCTCCCCGCCCCGACCACACCCACGGCCGTCGTCATGCCGGCTTCCCTTCCCGGCGTCCGAGCCGATGCTCGTCGCCACGCACCAGGCGCCGCAGGTTCGCGCGGTGCGCCAAGATCACGAGCACCGCCACCGCGACCGACAGCCAGAAGACCGCGCGGGATCCACCGAACGCGAGCACGAGCCACGGCAGCAGCGCCGCCGCGAGCACCGATGCCACTGAAACGTAGCGCGTGATGTAGACGATCCCGCCCCACACCGCGATGTCGATGAGCACGGCCAGCGGCGCGAGCGCGAGGAATACTCCCGCGCCGGTGGCGACGCCTTTGCCGCCGCGGAACCGCACGTAGATCGAGAACATGTGGCCAATGAGCGCCGCCGCGCCGTAGGCGAGCGCCCAGTCGGGCGTGGCAACACCATCCCATCGGGGGAACGCGAACGCCGGGAACCAGCCCTTGAACGTGTCGAACGCGAAGATCGGAGCGGCGACCTTCCAGCCGAGTACGCGGAACGCATTGGTCGCGCCGAGGTTGCGGCTGCCGTGCTCTCGCAGGTCGATGCCACGCGCCAGACGGCCGCCAATATAGCTGGCCGGAATCGCGCCGAGCAGATAGCTCGCGATCAGCAACACCCACGTCACAGTTGGGTTCCGGGTTCCGCGTTCCGGGTTCCGGGTTGCGGCATCACTTCCGCCACAGCCGAGCTCCGCGTGCCGCGTCTCGCGGTTCCGGCAGCAAAATCATGGCTGTGGCTCCCTGCGTCCTCGCAATCTCAAGCGGATCGGCGTGCCGAGAAATCCCCAGCGCTCGCGAAAGCCGTTGCGCAGGAACCGCAGATAGTGCTCCGGAAGCCCGCGAGGCTGATTGACGAAGAGCACGAACGTCGGCGGCGCCGTCTGCGCCTGCGTGGCGTAGAGCAGCTTGACGTGCATGCCTCGAAAATGCGGTGGCGGCTGCTTCACCGCTAGCTCCTGAACCGCCTCGTTGACCACGTGCGTCGGCAGTCGGCGCGACCGTTCCGCGGCAACCTCGAGCACGAGATCGAGGGTCCGGTGCACACGCTGTCCGGTCAGCGCCGAAGTGAATATGATCGGCACCCAGCGCAATGATGGCGCCTTGTGACGCAGCGCCTGCTCGAAGCGCGCCGCCGTCATCGTGTCCTTGTCGACCAGGTCCCACTTGTTCGCGACGATCATCAGCGCACACCCGCGTGACCACGCCTTCTCCGCAATGCGCAGGTCCTGGATGTGCACCGGTTCCGTGGCGTCGATGAGCAGGATGCAGACGTCGGCACGCTCGATCGCGCGCTCACTGCGCAGCGCGCTGTAGTATTCGAGCCCGCGCTCGATGCGGGACTGCCGGCGGAGTCCCGCGGTGTCGACGAACACCAGGTCGCGACCGTGATAGCGCAGCGGCGTGTCGATGCTGTCCCGCGTGGTGCCCGCCTCCTGGCTCACCACGAGCCGCTCCTCGCCGACTAGGCGATTGATGAAGCTCGACTTCCCGACGTTCGGCTTGCCGACCACGGCCACGAACAGTGCGCCGGCCTCGTCGACCTGAGCCGGACCCGCCGGCATTCGGGTCACGATCGCGTCGAGCAGGTCGCCGCTCCCTTTGCCGCTGATCGAGCTGACCGGCACCGGCTCGCCGAGCCCCAGCTCCCAGAACTCGTGATGTGAAACGTCGTCCGGCAAGCGGTCCATCTTGTTGACGGCGAGAATGACCGGCCGGTTGGTAGTGCGCAGCAGCTCGGCGACACGCGCGTCGACGGGGTGCGGTCCGACGCGGCCATCGACTACGAACACGAGAATATCCGCCTCGTCGATCGCCGCGAGGATCTGCCGGCGCACCGCGCGCGTCAGCTCCTCCGTGCCGTCCAGCTCGAGGCCGCCCGTGTCCACCAGGAAGAAGCGATGGCCCGCCCACTCGGCGACCGCGAAGTTGCGGTCGCGCGTGACGCCGGGCACATCCTCGACGATCGCGCGGCGCTGGCCGAGCACACGATTGAAGAAGGTGGATTTGCCGACGTTCGGCCGCCCGACGATCGCGACGGTGGGCAGACCCCGCGTCACAGTCGCGCGAACGCGGCGGTGAGCTCGTGGTCCGTCACGACCTGCGTGGGCTCGAGCCACGCCTCGAGCCGCGCCAGCGGCACGTCATCGATGAAGTGGCCGTCATCGTTCAACGACTCGGCGGGCAGCAGCACGACGTCGAACGGTTCGCCGACCTCGAGCGCGCGGCGGATGTCCTCACCCGCGAGGAGACCGGCGGTGTTCACAGTGGGCCCGAAAAAGTGGTTCGGGACGGCAACCGTGCGGACGTCCGCGCCCGTTTGTGCACGAAGCCGCGTGGTGAGCGGCTCGATCACATCGCGCATCCGTGTGCCGGTCACCACGCCGACGCGCAGCCCTGGCCGGGCGCGCAGCGTCGCCAGCCCGCCATCGAACGCGTCGAGGAACGTGCGCACCGCGCCGACGCCGTTCTCCCTGAGCGGCCAGTCGTCGTAGTAGCTCGCGTCCGGGATCGGCTCCCCGGCGATGAAGTACATCTCGTCAGCCGCGTAGACCCACCCCGACCCGCGCTCGGCGCGCGCGCGGGCGCGGGCGCGGCCGACCTGCGCAACCGCACGTGCGGCCTCGTCACGGGCGAGCAGGCGGACCGGCCGATCGAGATTGTATCGCGTGAGCCCCACCGGCACGACCGACAGCGAGAGGACGCCGGCGCCAAGGCTCGAAAGGTCGTCGATCGTCCGTTCCAGGTGCACGCCGTCGTTCCAGCCAGGGCACAGGACCACCTGCGTGTGAACCTCGAGGCCGCCCTCGATCAGCGTGCGCAGCTCATGCAAGATCTCGCCGCCGCGCGGCACACCGAGCAGCCGCTCCCGCACGGCCGGCTCGGTGGCGTGCACGCTCACGTACAACGGGGACAGCCGCTGGTCGATCAGCCGCTGGAATCCACGCGGCCCGAGATTCGTCAGCGTGACGTAGCTGCCATATGTGAATGAGAGGCGGAAATCGTCATCCTTCACGCCGAGCGATCGGCGCACGCCAGCGGGGTTCCCGTCGATGAAGCAGAACACGCATCGATTCGAGCACTGACGCACTGCGTCCGGAGCGGCCATCACGCCGAGCGGCTCACCGGGCTCCTTCTCGATCTCGTAGACCACGCAGCCATTGGCGCCGGAAACCTCGACTTCGAGGACCGCGTCCGTCTCGAGGAATCGGAAATCGATCGTGTCGCGGACCGTCTCGCCGTTGATGCGCACGACGCGGCTGCCGATCTCGAGCTCGAGCTCGTCGGCGATCGTGCCGGCCTGGACTCCCGCGATCCTCACCATTTGACCGTGTTTCTCTGCTACTTCAGCTTCCGCGGTGCAAACCCGCGCAAAAGCTAGCAGTTCGGACGATTCAGCTCAACCGAGCTCGGAAGGCAGAGTCGCACCGCAGGCGGCGCAAACCGAGTCCTCCGGCCCGTGGGCTTCCCCGCACTGCGGGCAGGCGAACGACACATCGCCGCGGTCCGTCGCGTGCTCGGCGAGCACCCGCATTGCCTGCTGGTGGCTGTACGCCGGTACCAGGATGCGGATCTGCGACAGCTCGCCGAGCCCAACGGTCAGCATGTGATCCTTCTGCGACAGGATGCGGGCGTCCACGCCTTCCGCCTCGAGGTTCGCGCGGATGAGCCCCGCCTCGACATCGTTCGCGGTGGTGTAGACCTGCGCCCAGCCCTCGACCATCTCGACGTCGCCGTGCCGCTCACAGAGGTAGTGCGCCGGCCGCCCCTGCGCAGCGCATTCCTCGCACACCGCCGTGCCGCAGATGACACAGCTGCCACGCGTCAGACGGTCCGGGTGCCGCGCGCACGGGCGCACGTCCCCGAGATGGCCGCACGCGGGGCACGCCGGAAAATCGGCGTCGACATCTCGGCCACAGTTCGGGCAATGCCGCATCGTACTCACTCGGGAGAGCATCAATCGAGGTCGGCGGTCCGGCCCCTACCGAGGGCAAGAACCGTGCACAGCCGCGGTCCCGTCCGAATCTAGCGCGGTTCGCACCTCATACGCGGTAATGCCGAGCGCCGCGGCGGCTCGCAGCACGTCCTCGTACTCCGGTTTCGCGCGTTCGGACCCGTCCGGCAGGGTCACGCGTTTGCGGCGGATGCGCTGGCCCCTCCACTCGATGACCTCCTCCGTGCGCGGCAGCGCGGGCCGCGTTACCGGCCAGAAGCGCGCGCCGATTGTCGGCGTGGCACGGAACAACGCGCCGAGCACCGTATCGAGCGCCGACACGGGCGTGAGCGCCTCGACGCGCAGGCCTGGCCGGGCCTTCTTCATGGTGATCTGCGTGACGACAGCGTCGAGCGCGCCCGCCGCGATAAGCGCGTCTTGCGCCGATGGCGAGTATTCGGGCGTCATGTCGTCCACGTCCGCCTGCACGAGATAGAGCGTTTCCGTCGAGTCGGCGACCTCGCACATGATCAGCCGCAGGCAGTTCGGCCGGTCCTCGGT
>JBOHRM010000459.1:0-2791 GCA_050732715.1 Longimicrobiales bacterium | reverse complement strand
CGACGCCGAGGAAATGCAGCGCCACTCGTCGCTTCCTCGCGTCCTGCGGGACATCGAATTCACGTTCGTACCAGGCGACGCCCAGGTAGTTACGCAACTCAGGAAAAGCGAGCTGCCAAGGCAGCGGAACTTTCCCCACCCGCCGACGGACGGTCCCCGGCTTGTGCCAGCCTTGCCTCTCGCCTGCGTCCTCCGGGTCTTCCCGGAACTGCCACTCGCCGTTGAGCGAATATTGACGTGGCCTCTCGAGGGACGTCACGATCCGATTGTTATCGGCTTGCTCCCGCGCCTGGCGTGCGAGCAGATGTTCGGACCGCAAGAGTACGAACATCGCGAGCGATGCCACGAATGCAACATCCAGCCAGCGCGAGCGTCTCCCCCTCAGCCATTCCATAGTGGGCCCACGTTTGCCTTCCCCCGCTCAGCTGAGCAGAAATTCACGCTTGGGCGCAAAATCGCTGGCCGCGTACTGGATCAGGTCGTTGAGCATAATCGCCGCGATCGGATCATCAAGGCACGGCGATGCCAGCTCGAAGGTGGAGACAATCAGCCGTCCTTTGCCGCACCGGAATTGGGCGACAGTCGCGTTCACTTCGCTCCAGCGCTGCTTGCCCACCGTATCCATGGGGATGGATCGGATCAGGTTGCCGTACGCTCCCGCAATAACGTCGCTCTGTTCCTCCGCCTTCATCCCCAGGAGAGTGTTATTGGGCCAGACCCTGTAAAAGGGCCACGTGATCGGATTGCGGAAGGGAATTCGCTTGAATAGGTTTGCCACGTTCCGGCGCACGAAGAACGAGTCGCTGTGACCGCCCTGGAAACGGCCGCCGAGCGCGAGGCCATTGGGCTCCAGAAACCTCTCGACCGCTGGCATCCGCGCAACCGGCCGCCTCTCCCAGTAGTTGGCCTCGCTGCACACCATGAGAATGACGCTGCCGCCTTCCTTCAGGTACTGCCGGAGGGCCGGGTTATCCAGGCTCAGAGTAACGGCGACGGGGACGCTCGGGTCGAAGTTCATGCCGGGGTGGCTCGGCTTCTGGCCTGGCGCAGCGACGTCGTAACCGAGAACCTGGAACCGCGAGTGATCCATGCCCACGAAGTTGACGCGCTGGACAGACGGGCGGCGGTCCTCGATCGGGAACACCCGCACGCTAATGCCGTTCTCCGAAAGCGTCTCCGAGCCCAGCAACAAGCGTGCGAGCAGGCGCATCGCCTTGCCCGCCGGCACCTGGGGGGCACGGAACACGATCTCGCCCACGCGCTTCACCTCGCCCGGCTGCAGCGAGATGCCGCCGATCTCGCCGCGCAACTCCGACCCCTCCAGCCACCATTGAATGCGGCCGTCTTTCAGTTTCGCGTGACTGAAATGCGAGACGTGAACGTCAGCGCGAATGGTTTCACCGGCCCAGGTGTTATGGCGCAGGTTGTCCAGGATGACGAGGTCCTGCGTCCACACCTTGGCCAGTTCCTCGCAGTACACCTTCTTGTCCTTGTAGAAGTCGATCGAGCCGACCGGGTGCGGAGCCGAATCGAACAGCCAGGACACGAAGCCGGCGGTTTCCGGGTTCATCCGCATCAACTCCGTCTGGAACTTCAGGCCCTCGAAGTAATACCAATCGCTGGCTTCGGTAAAGCCGGTGAAGTCCCCGTACAGCTCGTCGAAGCGCCAGCGCTGAAAGCGCTCCTCGAAACCGACGTGATCCCATTGCGCCGGCATCGCCGTCCGCTTGGCGCGCGACTGGAACCACCACGGCTCCTTGCCTGCCCACTTCTGCTTGATCTTGTCCACGTTGTACACGTACGGCGCCGGGGCAAACTCGGTAATCAGCACGGGCTTGCCGGAGGACCGAAGTCCCAGCCATAGATCGCGTGTGTTCTTCGGATAGCGCTGTTCGAAGTTGGCGCCCTCAACGCCGACCGCAAAGCTAGGATACGAGTGGACATCGTGCAGATCCGTCTTGCCGTGGTTGCCGATGTAGTTAATCTCGTTCAGGTAGCGGCCACCTGCGTTATCGAGCACGAAGCGGGTGGGATCGAGCGCCTTCACGTGCTCGAACAGCGCCGCTGAGATCGCTTTGAACTGTTCCCAACTGATGCCGAACGACTCGTTGAACAATTCCCACAGCACCAGCGACGGATGGTTGCGGTCACGCAAGATAGCCTCAGTCCACCACTCCTTGTAGCGGTCGAATCCTTCCTTGCCGACAATACCCTCTGTGGGCGTCCACGGCCCGCCCTGCATCACCAACAGACCCATGCGATCGGCCCAATAGAGAAAACGCGGGTCGGCGGATCGCAATGGGACGCGGACGAAGTTGACGCCGAGTGATTTCGTGGTGCGGATGTCACGCTGGATCGTCTCGTCGCTGGGCAGCGCGTACGGGGGCGGCAGATGCCAGTTGATGTCGACCGCACCACCGTACGGCCCGGGATCCAAGCCGCCGCCGACCAGGTACAGCGGCCGGTTGTTCAGATACACGCGGTCGCCGCGCGCCTCGATCCGACGCATGCCGAATTCCGTGCTGGCGCTGTCAACGACAACGCCGCCGCTTTCCACCGATACCTCGGCGCTGTAGAGCTGCGGGGCGTCCAACTCCCATAGGATCGGGTTACTGATGTCGATCGGAACGGTCAGTTCCTGCTCGACGCCGGCAGCAGTGCGTTGCAGACGAAGCTGTTCTTCCCGCTCTATCAATTGGCCATCTGGCGCTGTGAGACGGATGCGTAGCTTCGCGCCGGGCTCTTTCGATTGTGGCGGCCCGGCGACCCGAATGCGAACGTCGGCGCCCGG
>JBOHRM010000458.1:0-6689 GCA_050732715.1 Longimicrobiales bacterium | reverse complement strand
CTTCAGATCGATCAAACGGCGATCCAGATGCCGCTGAATCGGATCGAGCAGCTCGCTGACTTCGCCGAGGACGAGGACGATGTTGCCCGTATCCGGGAGCGCTGGGGCCGGGATGTGGGGCTGTATGAGCCGTTCGTCGAGGACCTGATCCCGAGCTACTTCAAGACCGGATACCACCAGGCGTATTCGCTCTCGGTCACGGGCGGCACCGACTGGATCAACTACTTCGTGACCGGCCGATTCCAGGACGAGAACGGCCCGGCGGCGTTCAACGATCTCTTCGAGGACCGCGAGTTCCGGGAGGTCGACGACAAGAATCGCCGTGCGCAGAGCACGGCGAACGTGGTGATCACGCCGACCGAGAAGGTGCGTGTAGGCGTGAACACGATGTACTCGGAGCTCAAGCAGAGCACGTACAACAACGGCAACAACATCTATGGCGTTTGGCCGAACCTGACGCAGACGCACCTGCGGCTGGCCTGCACCGAGGTGAGCGACCTCTGCCCGAAGCGCAACGTGTTCGGGACGGGCGCGTTCATGACGGCAAACGAGGGCCTGTACCAGCTCCTCGATGTCGAGACGAACCATTTCACGGGCAGCACGAACCTCAGCTACACGCCGACACCCGATTTGAGGTTGGATGGTACGTTCGGCGTCGACTTCATCAACGAGTCCCAGACATTCTTCCGGCCGTTCGGCTGGAACGTCGACGAGTACGTGACGGCCAACCCGGAGGGTACGCGCGATGCCGACGAGGTTCGGAGGCGTGTACTGACGGCCGACTTCAAGGCGTCCTGGAATGCGCAGTTGGGACGTGTCACAAATCGGATTCTGGCAGGTGCGCAGGGCTTCCTCAGACAGGTCACGACGCGCAGCGGGACCGGCACGCGCTTCCCCGGCCCGGGTCTCGAGGTCGTGGACGCCGGAGCGGACCAATCGGTGGGCGAGTTCTGGAACCGCAATACGCAGGTGGGTGGATACCTGGACAATCAGATCGGCTGGGACGACTGGGCGTTCGTCACGGTGGGCGCGCGGTGGGACGCGAACAGCTCGTTCGGCGAAGATTCCGACTACGCGTTCTATCCCAAGATCAACACTTCGATCGTGCCGACGGATGCGCTCGACTGGAATAGCTCGCTCATCTCGACGCTGCGCCTGCGGGCTGCGCTCGGCAAGTCCGGGCTTCAGCCGGAGTCGTTCGCGAAGTTCACAACCTATTCAGCCCAACCATCGGTAGACGGACCCGGGGTCTCGCCCGACAACCTGGGCAACCAGGCGCTGAAGGCCGAGGTGACTACCGAGCTCGAGGTCGGCGCCGAGGTCGGCCTGTTCGATGATCGTGCGAGTATCGACGTCACGTACTGGACCGCGAACGTCACCGATGCAATCGTGGACCGCCAGTTCCCGGTGAGCGGTGGTTTCGTCAACACGCAGCTCGACAACATCGGCAAACTCCACAAGCATGGCGTGGACCTGGCGCTCGAGGCTAGCGTGATTCAACGGCCGAACCTGAACATCAACGTGTTCGTCAACGGCGCGTACCTGTCCCAGGAGATCGAGGACATGGGCGGCGCACCCGCGTTGAAGACGGGTGGCAGCTACTCGCGGTACCGCCAGTATCTCACCGAGGGCTTCGCGCCGGGTGCCTACTTCGCGCCTAGAACCGCGGATGTGGCGATCCCGCTGAACATCGATGGTTCGTGCATCGAGCCGACCCGCGATCAGGCGCTCGAGTATTTCGCGGAAGCTCGCGATCCCGGCGACTTCAAGCCGCTCGTGGTCGGCAACACGCCCGGAACGTTCGGTGAGTCCAATGGCACACTCGCGTCGCACAACTGCGGGACGGGCGCGCTGGCCACGTACATGGGCAAGTCGACGCCCGACTGGTCGGGTACGTTCGGCATCAACATCGGGTTCCTACGCAACTTCGAGCTGAACAGCCTTTTCGAGTTCCAGATGGGCGATTTCGTGCGCCACGATCTTTCAGGCGAGTTCCGGCGCACGCACAACGGGATCGGCCGCAATGTCCCCAGGTGCGTGAATCTCGAGGCGGTCATGCGCAACCCGTCGAGCACGGCCGATGCGCGGCTGGATGCGGCCGTCGGTTGGGCGAAGCAGTGCGAGGGACTCGCGCCGCTCGATGGATTGAACTCGATCGATCCGGCCGATTATGTCCGCTGGCGCGAGCTGACGCTCGCCTACCGGTTCCCCGCAGCGTTCATCGAGGGGCTGGGACTGTCGAGCGCGCAGATGAGTTTGGGCGTGCGCAACGTCGCCCTCTGGGTCAACGGTGCGTTCAAGGGCATGGACCCGGAGGCCAACAACCACAGCCGCTGCAACAGCGGGTTGGACTGCAACTTCCTGGACGGCACGGACGGCTGGCAGGTCCCGATCCCTCGGCGGATCACGCTTTCCACGCGTGTGAGCTTCTGAGGAGGCCCTGATGACGACGATTCGATCGACCCGGAATCCGTGGAAGTCGCTCGCGCCGGCCTTCGCGCTGGGGCTGATGCTGCCCGCGTGTAACATCCTGGACGTCAACAACCCGAACAATCTGAAGGAGGACGATGTCCTGCAGTCCTCCGCGGCATCGGCGGTGGTGAACGGTGCGGTAGCGGAGAACGCGGACGGGATCGCCACGCAATGGCTCGGCTATCTCATGGCCACGGACGAGATCGTGTGGATCGGCTCGCGTGATGCCTGGGGGCAGCTGGACCAGGGGTTCGTGGCGAACCCGGCGAACGAGTTCACGGACGCCGCTTTTCCGGACGTCGCGGAGGCCCGCTGGTGGTCCGACCAAGCCGTGACCATCCTCGACGCCCACGTGGACACGGTACCGACGGAAGAAATGATGCTGGATCAGGCGCGTGCCTATCTACAGGCCGGCCTGATCTATACCATTATTGGCGAGACGCAGGAGGATTTCGCGTTCTCGGACAGGGAGCTGGGGGCTCCGGCCGTCGGTCCCGCGGCGATGGCCACCGTGCTCGACAAGGCCATCCAGTACCTCGATTTCGCCGTGACCAGCGGCGAGGCGCTCGGGGACACGGCGGTGCACTATCGCGCTCTGGCCATGCGCGCACGCGCGAAGCATTCGCGCGCGCAGTGGGACAAGATCAAGCCGAGCGTCAATACGGCGGACCCGCTCGTGAGCTCTGAAGGTGCGTCGGCCGATGCGAACGCGTTGCTGGGTCTCGTGCCTTCAACGTGGCGGTATCAGCTGGGCTACAGCTCGTCCACGGTGACCAACACCATGGCCAGCGAGATCAACAGCCGCGGCGAGCAGCAGTTCGATACCACGAGCGTGCTACAGGTGAACAGCGCCGCGCCCAAGACGATCCTCGGCGTCAAGCTGCTGGATCCGATCGACGGCGTCCCCGACCCGCGCATCGTGACGTTCCTTCAGGAGTGGAAGGACGACACGGACATCAGCATTGCCGGCCCCATCTATTCTTCACTGACGGTAACCTCGGCGAAGCACATGCACCTGATCCTGGCCGAGGATGCGCTGGCCAGGGGCGACGAGGGCGGGTTCGCGATGCACGTCAATGCGGTGCGCGCGATGGATGGCCTGACGCCCTGGTCCGGCCAGATTCCGGCGCTCGACGTGCTGAAGTACGAGCGTCGGGCGGCCCTGTTCGTCACGGGCGTGCGGCTGCTCGACATGTACCGTTTCGGCATCACCGACCCGTTGTGGGTGGCTGGCTCCGATGTCGTGAACGCGCCGGGAACGTTGCTGCCGATCACTTGCATCGAGAGGAACGCGAATTCCGAGATTCCGGACTGCTGATCGAAGGGGGTCAGGTCCTGCATCGGGACGTGATGCAAGGCCTGACCCCATCGGGACCATGAGACGAAACGCAGTGCAACTGACTCTGGCGCTTCTGCTGGCGGGCGGGTGTGATTGGCTGGCAGACCCCGCGCCCAACGAAGCCCGGCTGTTCGTTCAGGGCGAGGCTGGCAAAGAGGTGCGGCTGATCATCTCGACCGAGTTCGTGGCGGTGGTGAATGAGCTGCAACAGACGCGCGTCGAGATCTTCGCGGCCGACACGCTGTTCACTACGTTGCCTTACGAGCGGGTTTACACGATCGAGGATGATCAGCGGTTCTTCGCAGAGGTGGCGCGCGCAGACGACGACGTGGAATCCGTGCACATGCAGGTCTTCGTCGATGACCGCCGGCGATTCGACGAGGCGGGGGTCCTACTCGACGGCTCGCCGTACCGGTTCGTGTACGCCTTCAATCAAGCGATTACGCGAGAGATCCTGGTGTTATGAAGTCTATCGATTCCGTGCTGATGATGGTCGCGGTGGCCGTCACCGCGTCTGCGTGCTACAAGTACACGCCGATCTCGTCGCCCGAGCTGGGCATGGATGTGCGCGCACGCCTCGAAACGGGGGCTGCGGTACGGCGCAGCAGCGGGTTGGTTGACCCGGTCGTGCAGTACGATGGCACCGTAGTGGACTACACGCCCGATGCGCTACTTCTCGATGTCCTGATTGCACGGAGCTCGAATGCGATCCGGGATGTGGAGATCCGCGACACGATCCGGATCGAGACCACGGAAGTCCAGTCGATCATGCAGCGCAGGATCTCGCCGGTGAGAAGTGCGGCGTTTACGCTCGCCGCCGGAGCGGCTGCCGTCGCCGTCATCGCCGGAATCGATGCCATCGTGGGCGGCACGGGAGACGAGGACGGCGACGGCCCGCCACAGGCAAACCGGGTCCCGCTGTTGAGCTGGAAGGGTGTTCGCCTGCTGGCAAACATTCTGGGTTCGGGTCGAGATTGACTTGACCCCCGACAGGGAGGCGATTATGCGTGTGAACCGCTGGTTGCGACTCGCGTCGTCCCTTCTCGTATGCGGAGCGATTCACTCGAACGTAGCGTTAGCGCAGGAGGCGGAAGGGCAGGCGCCGTGCCGCGAGCAACCGTGCGCCGTGATCGTGGACTGGGCGCGTGCTGGCGGTGTCGCCAATCAGGTCTCTGACCGTCGCTACGGCAACCCGGTGCGCCTCGAGGAGCTGCTGAAGGCCGATCTCACGGAGCTCGGCTACGCTCTTCACGGGAGCGCGGACGATCAGAACCTGCGCATCGTGCTCGTGCCCGTCATCCGCAACGCTCGATGTGACCAATTGCCGGGCACGACGACGGACATGTCCTGCCGCGCGATCGTCGAAGTCCAGACTCGCATTGAGGGCCCGAGCGGTGTTACGGAAAGTGTCGATCTCCCATCACGTCTCCGCAACCGCTGCCCGGGGGACGAGGTGATGACGGTCGACAAACTCGCAGCGTTCGTTGCCACCTGGATCGTTTACGCCGTCGAGGGCCGGGCGAAGGGTGATCGCCGACCCCTCGCACGTTGCTGAATCAGACATCCCGGTTCGGCGATCCTTCTGTACGTCAATCTCCTCTTCAGGCTCGACAGTCTTGGCTTCATGTGGAAGCGCGATGATGCGGAGGCGCGGATCGGCCGCCATTGCGCTTGTATCGGCCCTCGCGGTTGCGGGCATTGTGCGGTGCTCGCAAGGCGATGTCCGGACGCCTGAGCGTGACGAAACCGCTCACCCGCGATCGACGAGTCAGGAGCAGCGACCCATCGACGCGCGCGCGGCCGCGGGTGACGCCGAGTCTCTGATTCAGGCACTGGGCTGCGGCGGATGTCATACGGGTGTACCCGTCCCGAGGGGGCCGATCGCGCGGCCGCTCGGGGTTCGCGATCGCGCGCGGGATATAGCTTCGACGTTTGCTTACCTGCGCGACTCACCGCGGGCGGGGACACGCAAGGAAGCTCATATCCCGTCGTTCCATCTAAGCGATGCAGAGGCCCTCGCGTTGTCGCTCCACCTCGCGGGTGGTCCGGACGGCGGCGGTCGTGCGCGGCGCCGATTCGATTCGGCGCGCGGTGCGCATCGCGCGGTCGAGGCTGAGGACGGCGCGCGCATTTTTCGCGCGCTCAACTGTGCGGCGTGTCATGTGCAGGAGGGCGCCGAGCCGCGGAAGAACGGTCCTCCGCTGGCCGGCGTTGCCTCACGGTTGCGGCCGGCCGCGCTTCGCGATTTCCTGCGACACCCATACGCCGTGCGACCGTTCGGTTTCGAGCCCGGTAGCGGGGGCCGGATGCCCGACTTCGTGCTGAACGATGCAGAGGTCGACTCGGTCGTCGCTTACTTGGGCAACGTCCACATCGAATTCGCTTTCTTCGAGACTGGCGGGCCAGGCGTGCTCTCCGCGTTCAGCGCTGCGAAGGCGCGTGCCCTGCTCGAGCGGAAGCTTTCATGCCTCGGCTGTCACGCGTTGGACGGCGTAGGCGGCAGGATCGGACCCGACCTCGGACGAGCGGGGGAACGGCTCGAGCCCGAGTATCTCGCCGCGATCATCACGGATCCGCAGCGCACGATGCCCGGCACGGTGATGCCTCGGGCGATGCTGCCACCCGCGACGCGTGACTTGATCATCGCCTTCCTCGCGAGCGGCGGCGCGGCCGGTTCTGGCGATGAAGCCGGTGGAACGCGGGATGCCTCCGGGGATGAGCTCGAGCCGGACCGCTCGGGTTACCTGTCGCTGATCGATCACGACATCACCTATCCGCCGGCGCTGGGTGCGGGCATGGCCGATGAAGCGTCCGAGGTCGTGATCGATAAGGGCGCTTCGCATGCACGCCCCGCCGCGCTCGCGGCCCCCCCTCACCC
>JBOHRM010000457.1:0-17706 GCA_050732715.1 Longimicrobiales bacterium | reverse complement strand
CCGCTGGCTTACATCCCGAACAGCGCGAACGACCTCCAGTTCACCGACATCGTGGATGACGGTGTCGTTGTGCTCTCGGCGGAAGCGCAGGCGCAGGCGTTCGACAATTTCATTCAGAACGACGATTACCTCGGCTCGCGCCGCGGCCAGTACGCCGAGCGCAACGCGCAGCGCACACCGTTCGAGCACGTGATTGACCTGCGCCTGGCCCAGGAGCTGTTCGCCAACTTCGGCGGCCGCCGCAACACGCTCGAGGTCACGCTCGACATCTTCAACCTCACGAACCTGCTCAACTCGGAATGGGGCCTGCGCTACAACCCCGGCTTCCGCACCGTGGACCTGCTCGAGTTCGAGCGCTTCGCCGAGGAGGACGCCGTTGCCGGAGACGATCTGACGCCGATTTACACGTTCCGATTCCCCACATTCGGTGACGGCGTCCAGTCGATGGACGAGTTCTGGGAGACCGAGATCCTCGATTTCGGTACCTACGGCTCGCGCTGGCAGATGCAGATCGGCCTGCGCTACTCGTTCTAGCGTCTCAGGCGGGAGGGTCCGGACGGCGGACCCTCCCGTCCCTTTCCGCTCGGCCGTTCAGCGCGAGGTCCGGGCGTCTCATTGACAAATCGAAAGGTGTGCGGCGTGCGAGTTCGTGCACGCCGTGCCTGCCCGATCGGGCCGCACGTTCAACCCACCAGCCGTGCGATCTCGCGGTCGACGGTTTCGAGCATCTTGCGCTTCTCGGGCCAGGGCAGGAACGCGCTCTCGAAGCCCATGCGCGCGATCGCGGTCAGCTGGGCCCAGCCGAAGCCGAGATGCTCGTGCGCGTGCGCGAACTCGTCGGTGACGGTGGTCCCGCTCATGAGACGGTTGTCGCTGTTCAGCGTGATGACCAGACCGTCATCGAGATACCGCTTCGCCGGATGGGTGGCGAGCGAATCGACCACGCGCGTCTGGACGTTCGAGGTGAGACAGACCTCGAGCGGGATGCGGAAATCATTGACGTAGCGCATCAGCTCGGCATCTTCGTAGAGCCTGGTGCCGTGGCCGATCCGGTCGGCGCCGCAGTCGTGGAGCGCCTGACGGATCGAGGCCGCACCGAACGCCTCGCCGGCGTGCACGGTGATGCCGAGGTTGGCGTGCGCGGCGACTCGGAACGCCTCCGCGTGTTTCTTCGGCGGATGGTCGTACTCGGGCCCTGCGAGGTCGAAGGCGACGACGCCGCGGTCCTTGAAGTCGGCGGCGACGTGTGCGAGCTCGACGGATGTTTGCGGGCTCATCTGCCGCAATGCGCAGATGACCACGTTCGTGCGGATGCCGAAGTCCTTGGCGGCGCGGCTCAATCCTCGGAGTGATGCTTCGACCACCTCGTGCAACGTGAGGCCTTCGCGCGTGTTGAGCACGGGTGAGTAGCGCACCTCCATGTAGCGCACGTTCTCGCGGGCCGCGTCCTCGGCGAGCTCATAGGCGACGCGATCGAGCGCGTCGGCCGTCTGGAGCACGTTCAGCGTGATGTCGAAGCGGGTGAGATAGTCGACGAGGTCGCGAGCGTCTCGCACGTACATGTGCTCGCGCAGCGACGCGGGATCATCAGTCGGCAGCGGCTGGTGGTACTCGCGAGCCAACGCGATCAGCGTTTCGGGACGGAGGCTGCCATCGAGGTGGACATGGAGGTCGGTCTTTGGAAGGCGTTGCAGCAGGTCGCGGCTGACGTTCATCGGCTGATCCGCACTGGTCGCAATCGCTGATCCGGCGGCGGCGCGATGGGTTGCGGCAAGGATTGCAAGTAATCGACCAGTGCGTCGATGTCGACGATTCCGGTGTCGTCGCGGGCGCTGGCACCGGTGAAAACCTCGAAGCCGTCACCGCCTTCCGCCATGAAGTTGTTTGCTGTGACGCGGTAGACGGCCGTGTCTTCGACGACCCCGCCTCCGGCGAGCTGCACCTCGCGTACGCGTTCACCGGGCGGCGCCCCAGCGTCGTAGTCGACGACGATGCCGCTGACGTGCGCACCGGGCGCGCGGCCGCGCACGACGTGCTCGATCGCCTTGCGCAGCTGTGCGCCTGTGAGCTGCAACGTCACGAGCCGGTTGCCGAACGGCTGGACCTCGAACAGCTCGCCCCAGGTGACCGTGCCCGCCTCGACGTCCGTGCGGATGCCGCCGTTGTTCATGATGGCGACGTCGGCGTGGGTAGCGGCGCGCTGCGCGTCCGCGATCAGACGGCCGAGCGCGTATTCACCGGCGCTCGCGCGTAACGGCTCGGCGAGCCGTGCGATCACGCGGTCGACGGCGGGCCGGATCTCGCGGAAATGGCGCTCGACGAGCGCCGCCACGGCGCTGTCCGGCTCGATATTCTCGTGCAGGGCGACGGGCGTGCCACGGATCCACGCGGCCACGCTATCTTCACTCACGCGTTCGAGGTCGACGACGCCGTACCGTGTGCCGTACGAGCCAGCCTGGATGATCGGGATGCCGTTCTCGCGCGTGCGCACCACCCGATGCGCGTGTCCACCGACGATCAGGTCGGGCTTGTGCGTCGTCGCGCGCGCCCAATCGATGATCTCGCCGCGGCAGTCGTGCACCTCGAGGTCGCACGTCGCGCCGGCGTGCGCGACGACGATCACGAAGTCCACGCCGCGGCCGCGCAGCTCCCGAACCCAGCGATCCATCGCCTCGGCGCCGCCGCGGAACTCGAGGTCGCGAACGTTGCTGGGCATCGTCGTCCACGGCGTACTCTCGGTGGTCAGACCGATGATCCCGACGGTCACACCACCGGCATCGATCATCGCAGTCGCCTGCACCCACGATGGCGCCGTGTCGGTGCCGGCAACGAGCACGTTCGCCGAAAGCCAGGCGAACTCGGCCTGCTCGACCCGCTCGCGTAACACGGGGATCATCCAGTCGAACTCGTGGTTGCCGATCGCCGCCGCGTCGTAGCCCACGGCGTTGTAATACTCGATCGTGCTGCGGCCCTGCGTGAGATTCGAGACCGGCGTACCCTGCATGATGTCGCCGCCATCGAGCAAGAGGGTGGGTCCATCGAAGCTCGCGCGTTCGGCGGCGAAGTACGCGGCGAGCACAGCTGCGCCGCCGACCTCGGCGCCGTCGGCCCATGCCGGCCGCTCGGGCAGCAGCCGGCCGTGGAAGTCGTTCGTCATGAGGACGCGCAGGCGCGGCCTCTCTGCCCGCGTGCCGGCCGTGGTCGCGCACGCCGCGACCATCAGTGCGAGCAGCGTAATCGGCGCGAGGCCCCCGATGCACGCGAGCGGCCCGAACGAGGCCGCTCTGGGCTGGCGAGCGCGAGTCGACACGGGCGCCATCATGGCGGCAAGCTACCGGGCCGGGAGTTCGTGTGGCAAGCGTGGTTTCGAAGGCGAGACACGGAATCCGCCCGGACGTTACCGTTTCAGTCAACTAGGCGATCGCGCCGGCGTAGTGGCGCGCGTCCGGCGGATCGCACGCAGCTGTTCGGTCGCGTCCGATTCGGCACGGCGGGCGCGGGCGCGCTCGACCTTGCGGATCGGCGCGCCGCTCTGCAACGCCGCGTGCGCGGCCGCCAGCCTCGCCACCGGTACGCGGAACGGCGAGCACGAGAGGTAGTCGAGACCGATGTCGTGGAAGAATGCGATCGAGTCGGGCTCGCCGCCGTGTTCGCCGCAGATGCCGACCTTGAGGTTGCCGCGGCTGCGGCGGCCGTCCCACGTGCCGATCTGCACGAGCTGGCCGACGCCCTCGCGGTCGAGCACCTGGAACGGGTCGTCATCGATGATGCCGAGGTCGATGTATTTCGGCAGGAACCTTGCCGCATCGTCGCGCGACATGCCGTACGTCGTTTGCGTCAGGTCATTCGTGCCGAACGAGAAGAAGTCGGCCTCGCTCGCGATCTCGCCCGCCATCAGCGCGGCGCGCGGCAGCTCGATCATCGTACCGACGAGATAGGGGATCGTCCGGCCCGTCCTCTCGAAGAGCCGCTCGGCGATGCGCTCGATCAGCCGCCGCTGGTTCGCCAGCTCGCGCACATCGCCGACCAGCGGCACCATCACTTCGGGCCGCACATCGACGCCGTCGCGCTCCGCCGCGAGCGCGGCCTCGAAGATCGCCGTCGCCTGCATCTCCGTGATCTCGGGGTGCGAGATGCCGAGGCGCACGCCGCGGTGGCCGAGCATCGGGTTCGCCTCGCGGTACGCGTCGATGACGTGGCCCACATCGCGCGCGTCGAGCCCGGCCTGCGCCGCGAACTCCTCGATCTCGGCATCGTTCGATGGCAGGAACTCGTGCAGCGGCGGGTCGAGGAGCCGGATCGTCACGGGGTAGCCGTCCATCACGCGGAAGATGTCGATGAAATCATCGCGCTGCATCGGCAGGATCTTGTCGAGCGCGCGGCGCCGCGCCGCGGCATCGCCGGCGAGAATCATCTCGCGCATCGCCTGGATGCGGCCGCCGTCGAAAAACATGTGCTCGGTGCGACACAGCCCGATGCCTTCCGCCCCGAGCTCGCGCGCCTTGCTCGCGTCTTCCGGCGTGTCCGCGTTCGCGCGCACGCCGAGCCGGCGCATCCCGTCGGCCCAACCCATGAGCCGCTGGAAATCGTCGCTCAACTCCTGCTCGACCGTCGGCACCTCTCCCAGCAGGACTCGGCCGGCGGCGCCGTCGACCGTGATCCAGTCGTTGCCGCCGAGCCGCTGGCCGCCCGCGCTACAGACGCCGTGCTTTACGTCCACGTGCAGCTCCGCCGCACCGACGACGCACGGCGTGCCCATGCCCCGCGCGACCACCGCCGCGTGCGAGGTCATGCCTCCTCTTGTCGTGACGACCGCGCGCGCCGCGACCATCCCGTGAAAATCGTCGGGCGACGTCTCGACGCGCACCAGAATCACCGCCTCACCCTGCGCAGCGCGCGCCGCCGCATCATCCGGGTCGAACGCGATCCTCCCCGCGGCCGCGCCAGGCGACGCCGGCAACCCCGTCGCCAGGACCGTGACCTCGGCGTCCGGGTCGACACGCGGGTGCAGCAGCTGGTCGATCTGCCGAGGATCCACACGCAGAACGGCCTCGCGCTCGTCGATCAGCCGCTCCTCGACCATGTCGACCGCGATGCGGACGGCAGCGGCCGCCGTCCTCTTGCCCGTGCGCGTCTGTAGTAGGAACAGCTTGCCGCGCTCGACCGTGAACTCGAGGTCCTGCATGTCGCGGAAATGCCGCTCGAGCCGGTCCTGGACCGCCAGCAGCTGCTCGTACGGCTCGGGCAGCATCTCCGCCATATCGGCGATCGACATCGGCGTGCGCGTCCCCGCCACCACGTCCTCGCCCTGCGCATTCACCAGAAACTCGCCGAAGAACTCGCGCTCACCCGTCCCCGGGTTGCGCGTGAAGCAAACGCCCGTCCCCGAGTCTTCGCCCATATTGCCGTAGACCATCGCCACCACATTGACCGCGGTGCCGAGATAGTCCGGGATCCCGTGCACGCGCCGGTAGGCGATCGCACGATCGACGTTCCACGAGCGAAACACCGCCTCGATCGCGCGCCAGAGCTGAACCTCCGGATCGCTCGGGAACGGCTCACCCGTCGCATCGCGCACCAGACCCTCGAACCGACCCGTCAGCTCGCGCAGGTCGTCGACCGTCAACCCCGTATCCTGCTCCGTGCCGCGCGCGCGCTTCGCCTTCTCGAACAGCGCATCGAAACCCTCGTGCGAGACACCCAGCACGACCTCGCCGTACATCTGCACGAAACGCCGGTACGAATCGTACGCGAACCGCTCATCCTCCGCCGCGCGTGCGAGGCCTTCGACAGTGCGCGCGTTCAGCCCGAGGTTCAGGATCGTGTCCATCATCCCCGGCATCGAGACCGCCGCGCCGCTGCGGACTGACACCAGCAGCGGGTTGCTCGGGTCGCCGAACCGCTTGCCGGCGTCGCGCTCGAGCCGGCGGAGCGCCTTCGAGACCTGCGACTCGAGACCGGGCGGAACGTGCTGCTCGCGCAGGTAATAGCGACATGCATCCGTGCTGATCGTGAACCCCGGCGGGACCGGGATGCCGATCCGCGTCATCTCGGCGAGGTTCGCGCCCTTGCCGCCGAGGATCGCGCGGTCGTCCCGCGTGCCCTCGGCCTCGCCGTGGCCGAAGTAGTAGACGAAACGTGAGGGCATTGGCTCGTAGTGCCGAAGTTCGCGTTTAGTGGCGGTTGTTCGCAATCATCGCGCCTCTCGTTGGGCATCGTGGGCTACCGTCGGCCCTTCGCCCGTGGACTCCAAAGCGCAGCTGTTGACATAGGTAGACGCTCCAGCCGCTCGGCCTGCGCGAGCGCGGCGGCCGCTTCGACGTACAGCAACAGCGAGGAGGCGATGGTGTCCGCTGTGCGCCACAGGCGCTGGCATTTTCGGAGTGCCTGGTTCGGCAACCAACAACGGCACGAATGCCGACGTGTCGAAGTAGCAGGTCATCCTCTCGGTCAAGCGACCAGGTCACTCACCGTCCCCTTCACCTGAACCGGCGCCCGAGACCGGTGTTTGGCACGCCGCGTCGGCCTCACTTGGCCCTCCATGATCAGCCGATCCAGCGGACTCGGGCGCCCGAGAGGTATGATTTTGGCGAACGGAGCGCCGTGGTCCGTCACGGTGATCGTGCGACCTTCTCAAACCTCGGCAAGATGCTCGCTGAGGCCGTCACGCAGCTCTTTGATACCGAGCTTCATAGAATCGGACCTCCGAGAAAGTGGTCACTTTTCAGACATTAAAGATAGCCGTTCGAGGTCCTCACTTCGAGGAAGGCCTGTCGAGCGGGCCGGCGGCCTACTCACTGGGGGGGGGTTAGCCATAGGACGCTCCAAGGAGGGTTGAACATGCCGATCTCGAAGCCGCGCGCTTACGCGGGCGATTCACTCGAGCGCGCGGGTCGGCTCGCGCGCCAGGCACTCGTCGCCGGCTTTGCCGCCGGTCTCATCACAGCATGTCGCGAGTCGGACGTCGGGCAACCCGCGCTGCGCGCGATCGATTCCGTCGCGATGAGAGACACCGTGGAACGGCTGGCGAAGGAGATGCTCGTTCCCGGCGCGGTTGTCATCCTGCGCGCGCCCCACGGCGAGTTCACCACGACGTACGGCGTTACCACGTTTGGTGGCGCGGTTCCGACCGGCCTCGAGCAGCACGTGCGAGTCGGCTCGAACACCAAGACGTGGACCGCCACGGTGATCCTGCAGCTGATTCAAGAAGGCCGGCTCAGCCTGGACGACCCGGTCTCGAAGTATCTGCCGGACGTGCCGAACGGCGCTCACATCAGCATCGAGCAGTTGCTCGCGATGCGCAGTGGCCTGTACAACTACACGGAGACGCTCGAGTTGAACCGGGCGCTCGACGAGCAGCCCGATAGAGTCTGGACACCGGAGCAGCTCCTGGCCCTCAGCTTCGAGCACCCACCTGAGTTCGCGCCTGGCACGAAGTTCGGCTACTCGAACACCAACACCATCCTGCTCGGACTCATCGCGGAGCAACTCGAAGGCGGCAAGCCATTGGCCACCATCATGCGCGACCGCCTCTTCACGCCCTTGGGATTGAGGAACACGGTGTTCCCCGACATCACTTCGAACGCGATTCCGGAGCCCTATTCGCACGGCTACATGTACGGCAACAACGTGCTGACGATGGGCTCGCCGCCAGCCCTGCCGGATTCGATGCAGGCCGCCGCGCATGCGGGCAGGCTCGCCCCCCGGGACCAGACTCGCATGAACCCGTCATGGGGCTGGGCGGCAGGCGCCGGCATCTCCACGGCCCACGAGCTTGTCGCATGGGTGCAGGCGTTGGTCGGCGGCGAGCTGCTGAACGCCGACTTGCACGCCCGGCGGCTTGCCAGCGTGAACGCGATCGATCCCAACGACCCGAACAGCGCGTCCTACGGCTGGGCCATCGCCAGGTTCGGTGACTTGTACGGCCACACTGGCGAACTGCCCGGTTACAACTCGTTCATGGGCCACGACCCCGTGAACGCCGTGACCCTGGTGGTGTGGTCCAACCTCGCCCCGGCCGTCGATGGACGTGATCCGGCCACGACGATCGCCCGGGCGTTGATTGGAATGATCTACGCGCCGGCTGCGCAATTCGCGGGCTAAAGCACAAAGTGGTTGTCGTCACGGGTCGGTCGGTTGACGTTCTGGCCGTTATGCCACAAATTGATGGCAGATATGCCGAACGAGGAGGAAGCAAAATGGAATGGTACGAGACCGCGAGCGCCTTGGGAGGCACGGCCGTGTTGGGTGCGGAGGTCACTTCAGGGCATGCTTTTGTCGACCGCATCGAGCGCGGTTTGCCCAGGCGCACGGTCACGCAGCTGAAGCGATTCGGCGATCTTTCGGACGCGGACTTGAGCGCCGTGATTCCGCGGCGGACCCTGACTAGCATGAAGCGGGTGTCACGGCTGACGGCGGACCAGTCCGACAGGATTGCGCGGACGGCGAGCATCGTCGCGCTTGCCCAGCGCGTATTCGGCGATGTAGCCGTCGCGCGTGAATGGCTCCTCACACCGAATCCCGCGCTCGGGCACCGTGTCCCGATGCGGCTGCTTCGCACGGGCAACGGCGCCCAGCTGGTGGAAGCTGTGCTGACGCGGATCGAGCACGGAGTTTATGAGTAGTGGAGGCGTGGCGGCTAGCGAGCGGCCGCCATGATCCGCTCACGGGTGAGGGATCGCGTTTGTTTGGTGGTCGGTGGAATTCGCCAGGCCGGCCGCTCGTGTACACCTCGGAATCCGTTGCGCTGGCCGTTGTGGAGGCACTCGTGCACATCACGGGTGCCTTTCCTGCTGATTACCACGCCTTCCGCATCCAGCTGCCCGACGACGCAATCGAGCGTTTGAACCTCACGCGGCTGAAGTCGGATTGGACCGACGACATTGGCTACACCCGTGCGATCGGCGACCAATGGCTCGAGCAAACGCGCAGCCTGGCGTTCGTGGTGCCGAGCGTGGTCATACCGTCGAGCATGAACGTACTGATCAATCCGCGTCACCCGAATACTGACGTCCTCGACGTCGTCAGCCGAGAGCCGTTTCAGTTCGACCCTCGTCTGCGGCCGTGACGCCGACGACTCCCTGAGGTGAGCACTGGCTCGCGTCAGAAGCGGGCCGAGTGGTCGTGCGCGAAGCTACGGCCGTCTGATGGTTATCGAAGCTGCGAATACTCCGTTGGGTCCAGGAACACGGACTCGACTTGCTGCACGATGCGGCCGTCGCGTTCGGAGTCGCGCGCAACCTGCTGCCATTCGGGGTCGGCGCGGAACGCGGCCCAACTCCGTTCGGCGGCCTCGCGACTCGAGTGGGCGAGGAGGTAGATGAGGGTGTTGTCCGCGAGCTCGGGATCCTGGGGGACCCAATAGCCGATGTTGGTCATGCCGTGCTTGTCGAAGATCCGCATGGTGTGATCGCGGAACCGCTGGTGCAGCGCTTCGAGTCTGCCTTCGAAGGTGGTGTAGGTGCGCAGCTCGAACACGCGGTCCGCGGCCTGCGTGGCCGGTGCTCCCGCAACGCGCGTCCGCGCGGCCTCCGCCTGCGCCTGGTGAGCGTTTCCAACCAAGTACCCCGCGGCGAACACCGCCGTCAGGATGATTGCGCCGTAGATTTTCCTCACCGTTCCTCCGCACCAGAATATTGCAAGGTTGCCCGCGACCTTCCGTATTCGAGGTCGACGAGGGGAGCCGAGTAGTTGCCGGAGAAGCAGGCGTCGCAGAACGGGCCGTGCTCCGCGACGGCGCTGTGCATGCCTTCGAGCGAGAGATAGCCGAGCGAGTCGACGTTGAGGTGGCGGCGGATCTCGTCTACGGACTTGCGCGAGCCGATCAGCTCCTCGCGGGTGGGCATGTCGATGCCGTAGTAGCAGGGCGAGACGACGGGCGGGCTGGCGACGCGGAAATGGACCGCGCGCGCGCCGGCCTCGCGGATGAGCGTGATCAGGCCGTGGCTCGTGGTGCCGCGGACCACCGAATCGTCGACGACGACGACACGTTTGCCATCGATGACCTCGCGCACGGCGTTGTACTTGATGCGGACACGGAAGTCGCGACCCTTCTGTGTGGGGTGGATGAACGTGCGCCCGACGTAGTGGTTGCGGATGAGGCCGAGCTCGAGCGGGATGCCGCTCTCCTCGCTGTAGCCGAGCGCCGAGGAGTTGGATGAGTCGGGCACGCTGAACACGCAGTCGGCGTCTGCGGGTTGTTCGCGCGCGAGCTGGCGGCCGAACGCGCGGCGCGCCCGGTCGACGCTCGCGCCCCAGACGCGTGAGTCGGGGCGCGCGAAGTAGACGAGCTCGAAGATGCACGGGCGCGGCTCGGGCTGCGGGACCAGCCCGGGCAGCTCGGTCAGCTCACCGTTCTCGATCTTGATGATCGCGCCGGGCTCGATGTCACAGCTGAAGCGCGCGCCGATGAGGTCGAGCGCGCACGTCTCGCTGGCGATGACCCAGCCGGTCGAAGTCTTGCCGAGCACGAGCGGCCGGAACCCCCAGGGGTCGCGCGCGGCGTACAGCGTCTCGCCGACGGAAATCACGACCGAAAACGCGCCCGTGAGCTGACAGAGCGCGTCGCGGATCTGGTCCTCGACGCCCGGGCAGCGGGAGCGCGCGATCAGGTGGACGAGCACCTCGGTGTCGACCGTGGTCTGGAACAGTGCGCCGTCACGGACCAGCTGATCGCGGAGCACGCGCGCGTTCGTGAGGTTGCCGTTGTGGACGACGGCGAGATCACCCTGGTGATAGCGCACCATGATCGGCTGTGCGTTGACCAGCCCGGCGCCGCCGGCGGTCGAGTAGCGGACGTGGCCGATCGCGACGCGGCCGGGGAGCCGCCGCAGCATCTCATCATCGAAGCCGTCGACGACGAGGCCGTCCGCCTTGTGCAGGTATGCGCGGCCGTCCGCCATCGAGCAGATTCCGGCGGCCTCCTGCCCGCGATGCTGGAGGGCGTACAAGGCGAGATACGTGAGCTCGGCGGCTCGCTCGTCACCGGCTACACCGACAATGCCACACATAGTCTATAGCTACCCCGCCGTGGTCGGGCGGCTCCTGTCCATCAGTCGTGGGATCGCGGTCGACCAGGCTTCGGCGAGGTCGCGCAAGGCGATGTCAATGAGGACCTGTCGCGTGCTCAGGACGAAGCGCGCTCCGTCGCGGCCCCCTCCGGGGCTCGCGGTGACGGGGGGAAGCGCAGCCCCCGAGGCCCCCTCACCCTGACCCTCTCCCCCGGCCGGGGGAGAGGAAATGTTCTCCTCGAGTTCCGTGCGGCGCTCAGGCGCGCTGACGGTGCCGATCGCGCCAGCGTGGACACCGTGGGCGCGCGCGGCGGCGATGACGGCTTCTAGGGCGTCGGGCGCACACGAGACCACGATTCTGCCTTGCGCCTCGCCGAACAGCAGGGGTGCGGCGGGCAGGTTGTCGTCGAGCGTTACATCGACGCCGAACCCGTTGCCGTCGCCGCGGGGGCCGAAAGCGGATTCGGCGAGGGCGACGGCGAGCCCGCCCTCGGCGCAGTCGTGCGCGCTACGGAGCAGCCGTTGCGCGACGAGCTCGAGCATCAGCGTCTGGAGCGCCATTTCCGCGTCGAGATCGACGGCCGGCGCGTCCCCGGCGATCAGCCCGTGCACGACCTTGAGGTACTCGGAGCCGCCGAGCTCAGCGGTGTTCGCGCCGAGCAAGACGATGCGGTCTCCCTCGGCACGGAATGCGTGGCCGATCGCGAGCGAGACGTCATCGAGGACGCCGACCATGCCGATGACGGGCGTCGGGTGGATCGCGCCGCTCGGGTTTTCGTTGTACAGCGACACGTTTCCGCTGACCACCGGCGTCTCGAAGACGCGGCACGCGTCGGCGATGCCGAGCACGGCTTCGCGAAGCTGATAGTATACTTCCGGCTTGAGCGGATTGCCGAAGTTCAAGTTGTCGGTGACCGCACGCGGCCGCGCACCGACGCAGACGAGGTTACGCGCGGCCTCGGCCACCGCGATCATCGCGCCGCGGCGCGGGTTGAGATACACGTACCGCGCATTGCAGTCGACGGTCGCGGCGATGCCTTTTTCGGTTCCCGGTTCCCGGTTCCCGGTTGCCGGTTCCCGGGCCCTGGTGTTGCGGATGCGCAGGACGCCGGCATCGCCGCCGGGTCCGATGACGGTGTTCGTGCGCACGGTGGTGTCATACTGGTTGTGGACCCAGCGTTTCGACGCGATCGTCGGCGAGCAGAGTAGCCGCAGGAGCACCTTCGCCGGGTGGTCGGCCGCCGCTTCGAGATGCGTGCTGTCGGGGGTCCAGCCGCGCAGCCGGTGCACGGTCTCGGACTCGCGCGCTTCGCGCACGTACGTCGGGCAGCCCTGCACGAGCGGTTCGCCGGGCACGTCACAGACCACCACGCCGTTCTCACGGACGCGATACATGCCGTCGTCCGTGACGTGGCCGATGACGGCGGCCTCGAGCTCCCACTTCTCGAGGATGCGGCGGACCTCGTTCTCGTGGCCACGCCTTGCGACGACGAGCATCCGTTCTTGCGACTCGGAGAGCAGGATCTCGTAGGCGCTCATCCCCGGCTCGCGGACGGGCACGAGCGCGACGTCGATGTCCACGCCGGTGCCGGCCCGGGCGGCCATCTCCGTGGATGACGACGCGAGCCCCGCGGCGCCCATGTCCTGGATGCCGACGACGTATCCGCTGCGGATCAACTCGAGAGACGCCTCGAGCAGCAGCTTCTCGGTGAACGGATCACCGACCTGGACCTGCGGCCGGCTGGCCTCGGTCTCGTTTGACAGCTCGACGCTCGCGAACGTGGCGCCGTGGATGCCGTCTCGACCCGTCCTCGAGCCGACCGCGAGGATCGGGTTGCCGGGGCCGGACGCGTTCGCGCGCATCAGCCCGTCCGAACGGAGCAGCCCGATCGCCATGGCGTTGACCAGCGGGTTCCCCTCGTAACTGTCGTCGAAATAGACCTCACCGCCCAGGTTCGGTATGCCGACGCAGTTGCCGTAATCACCGATGCCTCTGACGGCGCCCGCAAACAAATACCGGGCGCGCGGCTTCGCGAGCGAGCCGAAGCGGAGCGAGTCGAGCACGGCGATCGGCCGTGCGCCCATGGTGAAGACGTCGCGCAGGATGCCGCCGACGCCGGTCGCGGCGCCCTGATACGGTTCGACCGCGGACGGATGGTTGTGCGATTCGATCTTGAACGCGACGGCCCAGCCGTCACCAATGTCGATGGCGCCCGCGTTTTCGCCCGGACCTTGCAGCACCCACGGCGCTTCCGTCGGCAGTTCGCGCAGGAGCGGCTTCGAGTTCTTGTAGCCGCAGTGCTCGGACCACAGCGCACTGAACACGCCGAGCTCGGTGTACGTGGGCTCGCGGCCGAGGATCTCGAGGATGCGCGTGTACTCGTCCTCGCTCAGCCCGTGCTCCGCGACGAGCACGGGCGTGATGACCGGCTCGATTCTATTCGATGTCACTGTTGCCTGGGTCATGCTCGACCGATTTCGCGGTCCACCAACCGATTTTCTCGCAAAGGCGCCAAGTGCGCCAAGAGGACGCCAAGAACGGATCCATTCATGTGACTATGGCTACCAACTGACGGCGCGCGCTCTTAGCGTTTCCTTCGCGAGCTTCGCCCCTTCGCGAGAGGATCCTTTCACAGCGCGCCCGATCGACTCGAACAAACCGAGCCCATCCGTCGACCCGAGCAGCACCTCGACGGACCGCTCGGGGTGTGGCATGATGCCGAGCACGTTGCCGGCTTCGTTGATGATGCCCGCGACGTTGCGCGTCGACCCGTTCGCGTTCGCTTCATCGGTCGCGTGGCCGGCGGCGTCGACGTAGCGGAACACCACGCGGCGTTCCGCCTCCAACCGATCGAGTGTCGCCTCATCCGCCACGTAGTTGCCCTGACCGTGCGCGATGTGGAGATCGAGGACGTCGCCTTCTCGATACGCGCAGGTGAACGGCGTGTCCGCATTTTCGACACGCACGTGGACGCGCTGTTCCTGGAACTCGAGCGAGCGGTTGCGGATGAGCGCGCCCGGCAGCACGCCGGCCTCGCACAGCATCTGAAAGCCGTTGCAGATGCCGAGCACGAGCCCGCCGGCCTGCGCGAACTCGAGCACCGCGGGCATGATCGGGCTGAACCGCGCGATCGCGCCGGCGCGCAGGTAGTCGCCGTAGCTGAAGCCACCGGGTAGGACCACGAGGTCGCAATCGCCGAGCCGCGTCTCGCGGTGCCACAGGAACGCCGCCTCTTCGCCCAGCACATCCGTGATCGCCTTGTAGCAATCGTAGTCGCAGTTGGAGCCTGGAAACGTCACAATAGTTGCACGCATCGAATCCTATCGCCTCCGAATCGAGCGCCGCGGTGCTGTCCTTTTCATCACGCAGAGACGCAGAGGTGCAGAGACGCGGAGGGCGTCCGAGCACCCTCTCTCTGCGTCGCCCCGTCTTCTCCGCCTCTGCCTAAAAATGAGGAGGCTACCCGTTTTCAGCGGGCTCGGGCAGTACGTCGATCTCATAGTCTTCCGTAACAGGATTCGCGAGCAGCTTGCGGCACATTGCGTCGGTGGCGTCGCGTGCGGCGTCCGCTGACTCGGCGTTAAGAGTCAAGCGCAGCAGCCGGCCGACGCGCACATCGCGGACACCATCGAACTCGAGCGAGTCGAGCGCGTGCTGAATCGCTTGGCCCTCCGGGTCGAGGAGGCCCGCCCGCGGCGCGATACGGATCTCGACACGATATTCTCGCGCTTGCCCGAGCGCCCCCTCACCCACCGGGCTCACGGGTTGATCAACGCCATCGGAAACGCCTCGACGCGGAAGTGGGTCAGCCTCTGGAACAGCGCGCGGTATCGTTCGGACGTCGCGCGCACGACGTCATCCGGTAGATCCGGCGCGGGCGGCTCGCGGTTCCACCTGCCTTCGGCGACCAGCCGATCGAGGTAGTCGCGCACGGGCTGCTTGTCGAGCGATTCCTCGTTTTCCAGCCAGGGCGGAGCATTGTCCAGGTTTGCGTTCTCGGGCGGCCAGTACCGTGACGAATCGGGGGTCAGCACCTCGTCGATGAGGATGATCCGGCGGTCGGGCAGCACGCCGAACTCGAGCTTCGTGTCGGCGAGGGTCAGCCCCCTGCGGTGCGCGATCGCGCGGGCACGTTCGTAGATCGCGATGCTGCGGTCCCGCAGCTCGGTCGCGGTCTCCTTACCGACACGCTCGCACATCTCGGTGAACGTGATGTTCTCGTCGTGACCGGTCTGCGCCTTCGTGGCGGGTGAGAAGATCGGCGGGTCGAGCCGCGCCCGCTCGGTGAGGCCCTCGGGGAGCGGTTCGCCCGCGAGCGTGCCGGAGGTGCGGTACTCCTTCCACGCCGAGCCCGCCAGGTAACCGCGCACCACGCACTCGATCGGGACGACACGCGTGCGGTAGACCAGCATCGCACGCATCGCCCAATCGTCGTACGTTGACTCGAGGACCGGCACCGACCGGATGATCCTGCCCGGTTCGGCCGTGATCAGGTGGTGAGACGTGATCTCCTTCACCTGGGCGAGCCACCACGCGGTCAGCTGCGTCAGCACTGCGCCTTTCCACGGGATCGGCTGCGGCAGCACGACGTCGAACGCACTGATCCGGTCGGTCGCCACGATCAGCAGCCGTTCATCATCCACCGCATAGATATCGCGAACCTTGCCGCGCGCGACGAGCGGCAACGGCAGATCGGTACGGGCAACGGATTCGCTGGGCGGCCACGGAAACTCTTCGCCGGATTCGGATTGTCCGCCGGATTCGCTCGCGGCCGGTTGCGTCTCGGCGTGGGTCCGAGGCCCTGATCTCGAGTCGGATGTCATGTTCGTATCTCTGGGGTGCCGTCATTGTTCGGGAATCTCGCCAGTACGGGCTCGACGACGTCGTCGAGAAACCGATCGACTTGTTCGGGTGCTCGCCCGACGTGACGCGCTGCGTCGAACATATCGTCGAGCTCGGCACGTCGCAGCCGGAACGCCTCGTCGGACGCGATGCGGTCGACCAGATCGTTCGCGGCGCCCTCGTTCTTGATGCGCTCGGCCGCGGCGAACGCATGCGTGCGGATGCGCTCGTGCAGGTCCTGCCGGTCTCCGCCGCGCGAGACCGCCCGCATCAGCACGGTCTCGGTCACGAGGAACGGGAGCTCGTCCTCGAGCCGGCGGCGGATCACCGCCGGCCGCACCACCAGGCCGGCCGCGACGTTGTGCGCGAGCAGCAGGATCGCGTCCGTGCCCAGGTACGCCTCCGGGATCGCAATACGGCGGTTCGCCGAGTCGTCGAGCGTGCGCTCGAGCCACTGTGTCGCGGCGGTGAACGCAGGATCGATCGAGAGGGTGATGACGTGACGCGCGATCGCGCTCATGCGTTCCGCACGCATCGGATTACGCTTGTACGGCATCGCCGAGGACCCGATCTGCTTCGTCTCGAACGGCTCCTCGACTTCTCGCAGGTGCTGGAGTAGCCGCAGGTCGTTCGCGAACTTCGAGACGGACGCGGCAATGCCCGCGAGCGTCGAGAGAGCCGCGTAGTCGACCTTGCGCGGATACGTCTGACCCGTCACGCCGTAGAGCGCCTCGCCTCGCCGCTCGAAGCCGAGCTTCGCGGCGATCCGACGATTCATCTCGTCGACCTTGGCGCCGTCACCGTCGAACAACTCGAGGAACGAGGCCTCCGTGCCCGTCGTCCCGCGCGCGCCACGCAGGCGCAGCGTGTCGAGACGGTGCTCGACCTCCTCGAGATCGAGCAACAGATCCTGGATCCACAACGTGCCGCGTTTGCCGACCGTGGTGGGCTGCGCGGTCTGGAAGTGGGTGTAGCCCAGCGTCGGCAGGTCGCGGTGCCGGCGTGCGAACTCGGCGAGCACGCGGATGGTCGCGACGAGCCGCCGACGCACGAGCGCCAGCGCGTCGCGCTGCTGGAGCAGCTCGGTGTTGTCGGTCACGTACGCGCTGGTCGCGCCGAGATGGATATAGGGTTTCGCGAGCGGCGCGACCTCGGCAAAGTGATGGACGTGCGCCATCACGTCATGGCGCAGCTCTTTCTCGAGCGCACGGGCGCGGCCGAGATCGACCGTTTCGAGCCGGTCGCGCATCTGCATGATCGCCGCGGCGGGGATATCGATGCCGAGCTCGCTCTCGGCCTCCGCGAGGGCGAGCCACAGCCGGCGCCACATCCGGAACTTCGCCGCGTCCGAGAAGATCGCGGCCATCTCGCGCGACGCGTAGCGTTCGACCAGTGGGTTGCGGTACGTCTCGGAGGGTGCAGCTTCTCGCGTCACGAATCCGGTCCGATCTGGAACAGGACGGAACCGTACTGACCCTGACGTTCGAAGAACGCGCGGATCGTGCCCGAGCGCCGCAGCATCATGGCGGCGTCCTGAGCCGACGTGATCGGCGTGCGGTTGATCTCCACGATGACATCGCCCTCGCGCAGCCCGACCGACCGCGCGTCGTCCGACAGCGAGACGATCAGCGCGCCCTCGTCGCTCGTGAGACTCCGCTCGGCGCGGATCGCGGGTGTGAGCGTGACGAACTCGAAATCCGTGCCGGCGCGGATGCGTTCGGCCGCGAATGACGGCAGGTCCTGCGTGCTCAGCCGAACGGTCCTGCGTGATTGGCCATCCGAGACCGAGATATCGAGCGGCTCACCGACCCGCGTGTCCAGCAGCCGGGCCTCCCAGTCGAGCGGGGTGCGCAC
>JBOHRM010000456.1:0-6698 GCA_050732715.1 Longimicrobiales bacterium | reverse complement strand
GTCGTGGAAGGCGCGGCGAAGACCCAGCTCGAGCAGATCGACATCGCGAAGCAGATCTTCGCGCGTTATCCCGATGTATTCGAGGAGACGCTGACCCCGGACGAGGCGGTCGCGGCGTTCGAGGCCGGCCGCATCGCGTCGGTGATGGGCATGGAAGGCGGCCACGCGATCGAGAACTCGCTCGGCGCGCTGCGCGCGTTCTTCAATCTCGGCGCGCGCTACATGACGCTGACGCATTCGGCGAACATCGACTGGGCCGACTCGTGCTGCGAGCTGCCCGAGCACGGCGGCCTCACCGAGTTCGGCAAGGAAGTCGTCCGCGAGATGAACCGCCTCGGCATGCTGGTCGACCTCTCGCACGTCGCGCCCACGACCATGCACGAGGCGCTCGACGTGACCGAAGCACCGGTCATCTTCTCGCACTCGTCCGCGCGCGGCGTGACCGATCATCCGCGCAATGTGCCCGATGACGTGCTCGGGAGACTGCCGGACAACGGCGGCGTGGTCATGGTCACGTTCGTCCCGGCGTTTATCAACGCCGAGGTCGCGGAATTCTCGCGCCGGCAGCCGGAAGCCGATCCCGCAGCCGGACCGAGCGCGACGATCGATGACGTCATCGCACACATCGAGCACGTCCGCCGTGTCGCCGGCGTGGATCATGTCGGCATCGGCAGCGACTTCGACGGCATCGACAGCACGCCGGCCGGGCTGGAGGACGTCTCGACGTTTCCGCTGCTGTTCGCCGAGCTGTCGCACCGCGGCTGGACGGAGGCCGAACTGCGCAAGCTTGCCGGCGAAAACGTGCTTCGCGTCTGGCGGCAGGCCGAGGAGACCGCGCGGCGGCTCCAGCGAGAGCGGCCAGCGTCCACGGCCACGATCCAGCAGCTCGATGGTGGGACGGACCGCTCGGAATAGGCCGATCGAAACCGGATCGCGCGGTCGGTCGATCCTCTTCGTGGCCGCACCGCGCAGCGGTCGAGAGCACTCGCGGACGCGCCGAGTGAGACTATGAGCTGACCCCCGAGTCGCTCTCGCCGGCCTCCGACTTGCCTCGCGGGAACGATCGAACGAGCTTCTCCGCTCCTCGCACTGCCGGCCTTTCTCCGCACGGGGGAGGGGTCGAAATGAGGGCGCCGGACGGGAGCAAAGCGATCCGAATACCGCGGCTTTACACGACAAGTGCGACGCAGTGAACCCAAGCGCGGCCGCTCCGCGGCCTGGCTGCTCGGCATTTCCGCCCTTTTCGTCTTCACGGCGACGCATCGCCTGGCGCGGCCAACACGGCCGCAAGAGGTGACCGCCACACTGCGGGACACGGCGCTCACCTTGCGCGCAGCGGCGGAGACGTGCGGGCGCGCGCTCGACCAGAACACCGCGAACTTCGAAAGCTACGCCGCGCGCCTCGACTCGCTGCGCGAGCGTGTGCGTCGGCTCGAGGCGATCGACCCACGCGGCGTGCCGGCCGACAGCTACCCTGCGTACATCGACACGTACGACGAGTACAATGATTCGGTGCCCAGTTGGAGCGCGCAGGCCGACACGCTCCGCGCACAGTGGGCGCGGTGTAGGGGCATTACCCGGTCCTACAATGTGCTGGCAGACTCACTGCGTCGCTGGATGACCCGCCTCGATTCGGCCGGCTGAACGAAGACGGTGGGCGCGCGCTCCGCCTGCTAGCTGTCCGTTACGCAGCCAGGACTGCCGCGATCGGCTCGAGGGCGTCCTCGAGCGTCTCGCGGTCGATCACGAGCGGCGGGGCGAAGCGGATCACCTGATGGTGCGTCTCCTTGGCCAGGATCCCGCGCGCCATGAGCGCCTCGCAGAACGGTCGCGCCGGGCCTGACGTCTCACGGATGACCACGCCGATCATGAGGCCGCGGCCTCGGACCTGCTCGACGTGAGGCGAGTCGATCGCGGTCAGCTGCTCCATGAACCAGGCGCCGAGGTCGCAAGCCCGGTCGACGAGGTCCTCCTCGATGATCACGCGCAACGAGGCACTGCCGATCGCGGCCGCGAGCGGATTGCCGCCGAACGTCGAACCGTGGTCCCCCGGAGTGAACACATCCATGAGCTCCGCGTCGGCGAGCACGGCCGAGACCGGGTAAACGCCGCCGCCGAGCGCCTTGCCCAGCATCACCACATCGGCGCGCACGCCGTCCCACTCGGCACCGAGCATGCGCCCCGTCCGTCCGAGCCCCGTCTGGATCTCGTCGCACATCAACGCGACACGGCGGGTGCGGCACAGCGCCGCGGCGTCGCGAAGATAGCCTTCGGGCGGCACGACCACTCCGCCCTCCCCCTGGATCGGCTCGACCAGAAAGCCCACCGTATTCTCGTTCAGCGCGGCATCGAGAGCCGCGATATCGCCGTAGGGGATCACGCGGAACCCGGGCGTGAACGGGCCGAAACCGTGCCGGTACTCGGGCTCCGACGAGAACCCGACGATCGTCGTCGTACGGCCGTGGAAATTGCCGGCGCAGACCACGATCTCCGCGCGATCCGCGGCTACGCCCTTCACCTCGTAACCCCACTTGCGAACCAGCTTGATCGCCGTCTCGACGGCCTCCGCGCCGGTGTTCATCGGCAGCGCCTTCTCGTAGCCCAATCGCTCGCACAGCTCGCGCAGGAACGGGCCCATGCGATCGTTGTGGAACGCACGCGACGTCAGCGTGATCCGATCCATCTGCTCACGCGCCGCGTGGAGGATGAGCGGATGGCGGTGGCCCTGATTCAGCGCGGAATAGGCGGACAACATGTCCAGATAGCGGTTGCCGTCGACGTCCCACACCCACACCCCCTCGCCGCGCTCGAGCACGACGGGAAGCGGCTTGTAGTTCCGAGCACTGTACCGGTCCGCCTCAGCAATCGCCTGTTGCGTCACCGATGCGCTGGCCTGCGTCATGGAGCGACCCCCTTCGAATTTCTATGAGCGTGGCCCAAAGCAGCGGAACGATACACACGGGCGTCGATGCGTGCTACATCGCCCGGCCCCTCGTCCCATCCCCGGTTCCGGGTTCCGGGTTTCGGGTTGCGAGTTCCGAGTAGCGGGTTCACTTGCGGGTAGGACCGCCGCGGCAGGAACCCCCATCCAGCAACCAAAAATTGAGGGAGTCCCCCACCGTGCCGTCAATCTGTCTGCCGTAGAAGCCGCCCCGACAGTGACGGTGGGGAGAGGGAGGGCAACCCGGAACCCGGAACCCGCCTCTATCCGTCGAACGAGCGGATTCGCATGGGCGCACCAACCGCTTGCGCCGACCGCAAAGCGACGACCGCGCGGACGAACAGATCGACGGGTTCGATCTCAGCGGTCGAGACGTCGCCTACCGCGGCATACCCCGCGCGCAGCTGCGGCAGCTCGGCGAAGGCCTCGGCGATCGTGCTGTGCGCGCTGACCAGCCGCTCGGCAAGCTGATGCGCGCCGGCCGCGTCCGTGCCCGGCGCGATCACCACGAACTCGTTGGGACCGAGACGGCCGAGCACGTCCGACGCCCGCCCGACGCGGCGCAGCAGTCGAGCGGCCGCCCGGGCGTGCTCGGATCGTTCCGCGCCCGACTCGCCCCCCGGCACATCCAGCGCCGCGACCAGACACGCGAGCGGACGGCCGTGCCGCGTCGCCGCCGACGCCTCCTCGTACATGCGCCGCAGCACCCCGCGAACGTTGTACAGGTCCGTTTCCGCATCCACGAGCCCCCGGTCGCGCGCCTCGTCCGCCTCCATCTTCGAGCGAACGTAGGCGGCCGCCTTCAACGCTAGAACTTCCGCATCGAGCGGGTGGCCGAACACGTCCCAAGCGCCCGAACGTAACGCGTCCAGCCGCTTCTGCCGCGTCAGCGGCTCCGCCGTCGCCGCCACGATCGGTGTGGTCGGCATCACGCCCGGCTGCTCACGAATCGCCCCGACCATCTCCGCCCACTGATCGGGCGGGTCCGCCTCGAGTAGAATCAGATCCGGCCGGACATCCGGAAGACCACCAGCACCGAGATCATCGCCGCTCGTGATCACTACGGTGAATCCGTTCGACGCGAAGATGCTCTCGAGCGACCGCATCAACCAGCTGTGCTGACCGGCGATCACGACCAGAGGTCTTCTTGAGAACGTAGGTGCGTCCATCCGCGCGCCTCCGCACGGTGTTCCCCATATCCAACAGGGGTGATTTGCTATGTCAGAGGCGCTCGCCCCCGGGAAGATCAGCAGACCACCGATGCATGACTCATGCTTCCCCGTTTCGCCGGCTCCGGGCCACCGCCCCAACCCGGAACTCTCGCCGTATCCCCTTGTATCCACTGCGGTTGTGCTGTGTGGCCCGGCACAACGCGCCGCCCTCGCTGTGGACGGCCGACGCTGCACGTTGCGGGCTCGCTACAACAGCGTGACCCGATCGTGCGTGGCGCTGCGCCGAAAATGTGGCCTACCCTATTGCCGCACAATGAGTTATACTGGTCCAGAAGGCCGGCGGCGGGCGGCACTGAACTTGACATGTTGCAGCGGCTCCAACGAGCGAATCCTAGCGTGGCGCCTCGGGAATCGGTTCCCGGAGCCGGAGGGTTTTGCACCATGCTCTGTTCCCGATGCAGGCGGATGCCGAAGGGTGCACACCCGATAGGCGTTGCGGGTGCGAGCCCGCAGACTTTGCCGGGTTGGGAGCGACTCGAGCTGATTCTGTGCTCGCGCTGCGGCGTCCTTCTGCCCGGTGTCGAGCCGGGCGAAACGCTGCTCGACAAGCTCGCGGGGCTGGCTCGGTTCGGGCTGGCGGCGGGCACATCCACGATTTTGGAACCCTGAACTTCGATTCAGGCGGCCGTTCGTGTGCGCGATGCAGCGGTCGTAACTGGAGGATGATCATGAAGGCAACGATCAGGCTCGCCGGCGTGTTGGCAGCCCTGGCGGTCGCGGCACCCGCGGTGGCACAGACGAGCAACGGTACGGGAACCGGCAGGCTGCAGGCCACGCGTGCCGATCTCGAGGCAACGCTCACACAGTACCAGCAGGCCGGGCGTGCCGGCGAGGCCGGCCTGATCCAGGTCCGCCTCCGCGACGGCGACTTCCGCGTCGGCGACCAGATCACGATGACCGTGACCGGTCAGGAGGCGCTGACGGAGGATTTCCTGGTCACGGAAGGTCCGGGCGGCCCGCAGCTCGAGCTTCCCGAGATCGGCGCTGTCTCGCTGGCGGGACTGCTCCGTTCCGAGCTGCGTGATGCGCTGACGCATCATATCTCGCAGTATGTACGCGACCCTCAGGTCATCGTGAGGACGCATGTGCGGCTCGCGGTCTTCGGTGAAGTCGGCAGTCCCGGCTATCACATCGTGCCATCGGATGGGCTGCTCACGGACGTGATCATGCAGGCCGGCGGTCCCGCAGGCGAGGCGAACCAGAAGAAGATCAAGATTCGCCGCGGCGACGATGTGATCTGGGAGGGCGATAATCTCCAGGTCGCGATGGTGGAAGGGCGCACGGTCGATCAGCTGAACCTGCGCGCGGGCGACGAGGTTCAGGTGCCAGGTGGCAGCAGCGTGTGGAAGATCGTCCGCGGCGCCGCCGCCTTGAGCTCCGCCGTGTTCCTGGTAACGCGCATCGTGAACCTCTTCTAGCCGTTCTAGCCGCCCTCCGCGAGCGGGGGCGGGGGCAGCCGGCCTGCCCCCGCCCCGCCAACGCGGGCTTGATCCAACGCGTCAATTAGTGTACTTCTTTCGGCGCGTCCGCCCACCCACACGAGGCGGTCGCGCCGCAAGTTCGCCCGGTCATGGAGGTCACCCATGCGCACGGCAGTCCGCGCCGCCTTGGCGCTCCCAGTCCTCAGCCTACTTATAGCCGCTGATCTGAGCGCTCAGGCGCTCGACATCCAGGAATGGCCCGTCCCATGGGAACAGAGCCGGCCGAGAGATCCGGACGTCGATTCTCAAGGCCGGGTTTGGTTCGTCGGCCAGGGGGGCAACTACATCGCGTATTTCGACCCGCGGACCGAGGAGTTCAAGCAGTACACGATCGAGGAGGGCACGCACCCGCACAACCTCATCGTCGACGAGAATGGGATGGTGTGGTATGCCGGTAATCGCAACGCGCGCATCGGTCGCCTCGATCCGGGGACGGGCGAGATTCAGACGTACATGATGCCGGCGGGCGTCACCGACCCGCACACGTTGATGTTCGATCCGGCGGGAGACATCTGGTTTACCGCCCAGCAGAGCAACCACGTGGGGAAGCTGACGGTGTCGACGGGCGATGTGAGAGTGGTCGAGATGCCGGTCGAGCGGTCCCGGCCGTACGGCATCAAGGTTACGGCCGACGGGCGTCCGTGGATCGTGCTGTTCGGCACGAACAAGCTCGCGACGATCGACCCGGCGACGTTCGAGCTCGAGACGGTCGACCTGCCGCGCGCCGAAGCGCGGCCGCGCAGGCTCGAAATCACGGCCGACGGCAACGTTTGGTACGTCGACCACAACCAAGGCTTCCTCGGCCGGTATTCGCCGGCCACGGGGGAATTCGAGGAGTGGCCCACGCCGAGCGGCGCAGAGGCCCGCCCGTACGCGACCGTCCTGGACGGTACGGGCCGCATTTGGTTCGTCGAGACCGGTCCCGATCCGAACCAGTTCGTCGGCTTCGACACCAAGACCGAAACGTTCCTGGGCAGCACGCCGGTCCCGAGTGGCGGCGGGACGGTTCGGCACATGATGTTTCATGCGCCAACCGGCGAAATC
>JBOHRM010000455.1:0-7395 GCA_050732715.1 Longimicrobiales bacterium | reverse complement strand
CCGTAATGAAGGTAACTCAAATAAAGGTACGCCCACGCAAGTGCTGGGGAATCCCAACCATGACGTCGATGCGACGATTCCAGATAGGCGATCGAGGCCGACGTGCCGAATGGGCCGGCTCGGCAGCGGCCGCGGTGATCTTTGTTGTTTGCGCTAACCTGTTGCTGTTCGGCCTGCTCGCGGCGGTTCTGCTGCCCCGGTCCGACGCCGTCAAGAAGGCCGGCGAGGCCCAAACGCCGGACCTTGCCATGGTGGTGACTACAGCTTCAGGGGAAATGGCGCCGGACGCCCGCTCGATCGCCGCCGCAACGTTCCCGGCGCCCGCCGCCGCGCTCGCACGCCCGAGCGTGACGCCCGACGCCTCCTCGCTCGTGCTCGCGCGATCGGCCCCACGCGTCCCGCGGTTCTGTCCAGGCGTAGATTCACGGCGAGTGAGCGTTGCGGCTATTTAGGAGTTCAGGACTCGAGAGAGTCTCTGAACCTTGACGCGCGCGAGGGCGCGCCGTATCTCCACTCGATCTCGAAGCCGCCGGGGCCTGTCGCCCGCCGGCGCCGGACCTCTCGTCCTGAATTCGTCGCATGCGCGTCAACGCCGTCGTCCTGGGAGTCGCAGGCTGCTGGCTCGTGATCGTGGCCGGGCCGGCGCATGCCCAGAACGGTGAGGCCAGCCGGTCGGTGCTGGACGGCGTTTACGCCGAGGAGCAGGCCGCGCAAGGTCGGGCTCGTTTCGGCGATGTGTGCGCGAGCTGCCACGCGACCAGCCAGTTCGCCGGGTCCGCGTTCCAATCGACGTGGGAGGGTCGCACCGTCCGCTCGCTGTTCCGACTGATACGGACCACGATGCCGTACGACAATCCGGCGGGCCTGCCGCCGGATGAATACGCCGCCATCGTCGCTTACATCCTCGAGCTGAACGGTTACCCGCCGGGTCCGAGCGCGCTGCCGGAGGAAGACGCCGGGTTGAACGAGATCCGCTTCGAGCGACGAGGCGACTCGGGCACGGAGCCGCTGAGCCGGCTCCGCGGAGCGACGGGTCCCGCTCCGCTTGCGGAGACGCCGATTGCACGTCACGGCGCGGTGTCGGGCCGATGACGGTCGACCGTCGCACCTTTCTCAAGGTCGCCGGTGCGGGCGCCGTGCTCGGCACCGCCGGCGAGCTACACGGCTCGTCGCCTGACCCGTCGTCCGCGCGTGCGCGCGCGCCCGCCTTCATCAAGAATGCACCGGACGTCGTGGTCGTGGGCGCGGGTGCGTTCGGCTGCTGGACGGCGCTGTACCTGCGCCAGATGGGTGCGACCGTGACGCTGGTCGATGCCTACGGCCCGGGCAACGTCCGCGCGACCTCCGGCGATGAGACGCGCGGCATCCGCACGGCGTACGGTGACCGCGAGCAATGGACGCGGTGGGCGAGCGAGGCGATCCGGCGCTGGAAACGCTTCGACGAGGAGTGGGGCGCGCAACTCGGGATGCGGCTCTTCTTCACCACGGGCGACGTCATCCTGCGTGAGGAGGACGAGCCGTTCCTCGAGCAGACTCGCGCGACGTGGGACAAGGTCGGCGTCGCCTACGAGGTGCTCACCCCGGATGAGGTTCGTTATCGCTGGCCGGTCATCGGCCTCGACCGGATCGCGACAGGCTTGTACGAGCCCGACGCCGGCGTCTGCCGCGCTCGCCGATCCTGCGAAGCCGTGTCGCGCGTGTTCCGCAGGCTCGGCGGCGAGCTGGTGGTCGAGTACGCCCGCCCAGCGGTGCGAACCGGCGACCGGCTCGACGACATCGTGCTCGCCAATCACCAGAGCCTCGGCGCGCAACAGTTCGTGTTCGCGTGCGGGCCGTGGCTCGGCAAGGTCTTCCCCGAACTGCTCTCGAACCGGATGCGCACGCCGATCGGACAGGTGCACTATTTCGGAACGCCTGCCGGCGACGATCGCTTCACCTGGCCGAACCTACCGAGCTACAACTTTCCGGGCGTCACCGGCTGGCCGGCGCTGCCGGAAGACAACCGCGGGTTCAGGGTGCGCGGCGGCGGAGGCGGCGGCAATCGGAGACGGAACCCAGCCACGGATCCGGACCTCTCGGACCGCCACGTTCCGGCCGACTCGGTCGAGGGGCCACGCGGGTTCCTGGCCGAGCGCTTTCCGCTGCTGGGCGATGCGCCGATCGTGCAGACGCACGCGTGCCACTACGAGTTCTGCACCAGTCGCAACTTCATCGTCGATCGCCACCCGGAGATGCGCAACGTGTGGATCGCGGGCGCCGGCAACGCGGAGGGGTTCAAGCAGGGCCCTGTGATCGGCGAATACATCGCCAAGCGTGTGCTCGGCCAGGCGGACGACCCCGAGTTCGACGCGCAGTTCCGCATCCCGGAAGAGACCTACGAGCCGACCACCGACGGGGACCGGTCATAGTTCCCCCCTCACCCTGACCCTCTCCCCCCACGTGGGGCGAGAGGGACCCTAGAACTCGGCGTGCCACCCGTCGACCATCTGGCGGAACCGTTCGCGATCGAAGTCGTAGCGGGGGTCGTAGTCTTGGTTCGCCTCGAGGTCCTCGATCGTCACGACACCAACTTCGATGCCGCCCTCGGGCACGTCGGCGTGCGCGGCCCAGGCGATCGCGTTCATGACGAGCCGGCGCTGCATGGGGTGGCCCCAGTTCCAGTGCCAGTGCGCGCCGGTGAAGCCGAATCCACGGCCGCCGTTCTCGCGCTCGATCGCCCACGCCAGATGTTGCGGTTCCTGGCGCTCGAGCACGGCCTCGCGGACGTGGGCGTTCCCGCTGTGCGGGCCGTCGGGCCGCTCGAGTGAGCTCGGCGGCGGCAGCGCCGTCAGGATCGGCTGCACGGCCGCCATGCCCTCGCGGAACCGCATGTGATAGTACCATTCGTCATCGATCTCGTACGGCGTGACGCCGCGCGTGATCGGATGGTCGGGGAACTCGAGGCTCTGCATCGTCCAATGTGGATTGACCGACCAATGCGTCTCGAAATAGCCCCCGACCCAGTCGAGCAGCTCCCTGCCGCCGTTGTCCACGGGGACCTCGACGGCATAGTGTAGCAGCACCAACCCGACGCCTCGATCCATCAGCCGGCCGAGCGTCTCGAGGTGCGGCAACGCCGGGTGGTTGCGGCCGCCATCGGCGAAGATCACGATCGCGTCGGCGTCGTCGAACGCGGTCGGCTCGCTAGGCCAACCGTTCTCGTAGACAACGGTCTCGAGGCCGGCATGGTTCTCGTTCAACAGTCGGCTGAGCAGCAGCAATCCCGCGTGGTGCTCGTGAGCCCCGTAGCCGTGGCTGCGCTCACCCGCGACGAACACCACCTTGCGCGTCTCGGCGGCTTCGTCGTCCGCGACCTGCATCGCCGTCGCGGCCGCGGGTGGCGTCGCAAGGAACGACGCCACCGCCGCAGCCCTCAACAGGTTCAATCGCAGAGACCGCGGAGAACGACTCAGGACGCCGAGTCGTTCTTGCGGGGCGAAGCTGGTCGGCGGCGGCCTCCGTGTCCTCCCTTCCCTCCGGGGCCCTCGGCGATTGAATTCTGTTCGATGGCAGCCGGGTATACCGCTATGATCACGGCGCCAGAAAACCGACTCGCACATGCTGCCTCCTCTAGTTATCATGCCGCCCAACGAGTGTACGGGATGGATCCAGGAGCCGACGATGAAGCCACCTCGCAACGGTCAGATCAACCAGGTCATCGTCTCGTGGCCGTTCCAACTGTTCGGCGAGCAGTGGGACCTCGACACGTTGTGCCGCGTCTCGCGCGATCTCGGCTGCGCCGGGCTCGAGTTGCTCGGTCCCGAAGCGTGGCCTACGCTGCGGGAGTACGGACTGACGTGCGCGCTCGCCGTCAACGGGATGCCCGACCCGCCGTTCCTCAAAGGCCTCAACAACCCGAGCTACCACGAGGAGATCATCACGCGGACGCGTCGTCGCATCGAGGAATGCGCCGAGGCCGGCGTGCCCGCGGTCGTGGCGTTCACCGGCTACAAGTATCGCGACGCGACGGACCCGTCGAGCGGCGAGATCGCGATCGACGAAGGCGCGGCGAACACCGTGCGCGGCCTGAAAGAGCTCGCGCTCGATGCGGAGCGACACGGCGTCACGATCTGCCTCGAGCACCTCAACACGCGCGTGCGCGACCACGAGTTCAAAGGCCACCCCGGCTACCAGGGCGACAGCATCGAGTACTGCGCCGATATCATCCGCGCGGTCGGCTCACCGCGCGTCAAGCTGTTGTTCGACATCTACCACGTGCAGATCATGGACGGCCACATCATCGAGCGCATTCGGGCGTACGGCCCCGACCTGATCGGCCACGTGCACACCGCGGGCGTGCCCGGCCGCGGCGAGCTCGATGACCGTCAGGAGCTTCAGTACGGCCCGATCATGCGCGCGCTCGCCGAGACCGGCTACACCGACTACGTCGGACAAGAGTTCATCCCGACGCGCAACCCCATCGACGGCTTGCGCCAGGCGATCGCTGCCTGCGCCGTTTCTTAACAGAAACGGGTTGCGAGTTGGCGCGTTGCGGGTTGCGAGTTGCCCCGCTACCCAACCCTGGTCATGGCGTTTCAACGGTGGCTCGTGCCCGCGGCCGTGCGTCTTCTGTCGTCTCCTCCGCTAACCGCGCCCCCTGCGCCTTGGCGGCGGCTCGGTGATCCAGCCTTCGGTCCAGCCTCGCTCGAGCTGGGTCAACCCCGGCACCGCGACGGGCGGCACATCGAGCGGCCCGAACGCGAGCGTGGCCGGTGAAATGCTCTGGTCCGCCTCGAGAATCTGGTCCCAGCTGACCTCGCCGCCCGTGTACGCCGCCTCTCGGCCCATGATCGCGGACAGCGTGGACTCGGCGACCTGCTTCAGCTCATTGAGCGGCTCACCCGCGCGAATGCTCGCGACCAGGTCGATGTGCTCCTCGACGTACGGGTTCTTATCGTCCTCTTCATACGTGAACGGCGTGTCACCCTCGATCGTCGATCTCGCATCGGAGCGGCCGCGTGTACCGGTGAATCGCTCGCCTACGAAGTCGGACGAGCCCTCGATCTGACGGCACATGCTCAGGATCCGGACGCCGTTCGGATACTCGAAGTCGATCGCGAAATGGTCGTAGATGTGCCCGTAGACCGGGTCGGTGCGCCACTGGCGGCCGCCGACCGCCACCGCCTTGACCGGGTGCGCGTTCATGACCCAGTTCGCGACGTCGATGTTGTGCACGTGCTGCTCGACGATGTGGTCACCGGACAGCCACGTGAAGTACAACCAGTTGCGAATCTGCCATTCCGTGTCCGACATCTCGGACTCCTGCTCGCGGTGCCACAGGCCTCCCTGGTTCCAGTAGACCTGGCCTCCGACCACGTCGCCGATCGCGCCGTCGTGGATGCGACGGATGACCTCGCGGTAGTTCGGTGCGTGACGCCGCTGCGTGCCCGCGACGATCGCAAGCCCCTTCGGCAGCGCGGCTTCATATGAGGCCAGGACGGACCGGATACCGGCGGCGTCCACGGCGACAGGCTTCTCCGTGAAGATGTGCTTGCCCGCGGCGACCGCCGCCTCGAGATGGGTGGGCCGGAAGCCCGGCGGCGTGGCCAGGATCACGAGGTCGATATCGGCGGCCAGGACCTTCTCGTACGCGTCGAAGCCGGAGAAACACAGTTCATTCGTCACCTTGATCTTCGGAGTCAAGGCCGGATTCTCTGCAGCGGCCTCGTTCAGCTGCTGGCGGCAGCGCTCGATCCGGTCCGGGAAGAGGTCGCCGAGCGCGACGATCTCGACGTCTTGGTTCCCGGTCAGGTTGTCGCGCACAGCGCCCGTGCCACGGCCGCCGCAGCCGATCAGGCCGATTCGGAGCACGTCCGCGCGTGCGCGGCCGGAGAGCTTCTCCGGCAGCGCGAAGCCGCTCGTGGCGAGGCTCGCGGTCGCCGCGGCAGTGGTCTGGACGAACGCGCGTCGGGTGAACGATCTCTTCGATGGGTCAGTCATGGTGGTGGCTCCGGTTAGAGGGTCGCTACATCCGAAAATGATGAATGCGGAATGATGAATGCGAAATCCCGCACTCCCATCATGCATCACTCACTACGGTTCGCGCACAATTCGGAACCCCGCGAACGGCGCATCGGAAAGCCACCAGGTGCTCTTCGGCAACTGAGGGTCACGCTCGTTCCATTGGTAGTTCTGAACCGCGCGCGCGCTGTCCGCCATCGCCGAGATCGGATCGCGAAACGAGCCGCCGCGCGTGACGCGCGCGCCGTCATCGGTCGTCACCCATTCCGCCACGTTGCCGAACAGGTCATACAGACCGAGCGCATCCGCCGGCCGCGTGGCGACCGCGTGCGTCGTGCCCTCCGCGTTGTCCGCGTGCCAGGCGATCGAGTCGAGCCGCACGGGTGACGCCAACCCGTCCGGAGTTGCGAGGCCCACGGCGCGCAGCCATTCCGCCTCCGTCGGAAGCCGGTACTTGTGGCCCGTCTTGACCGAGAGCCACTCGCAGAACGCATCGGCCGCGTCGCGCGTCACGCTCATGACGGGGTAACCCTGGTGGCCCCAGCCATAGTCCGGCGCGCCGTAGGGCGGCGAGGGCCGCGCAATCGCGTCCGCGTCCGCAACCGCCGCTCCCGAGCCCGGCTCGTCCAGCCCGAGCGCGAAAACGTCGTACGCGTCCCACGTGACCTCCGTCTGCCCGATCCAGACAGGATCGACCTCGACCGTGCGCGGACCGTTCGGACCCGGTACCTCGACCGTCCCGCCCGGTACCGGTAGCATCTCGAACGTCACGAGCGTACCGGGAATCGAGTCCTCGTACGGCTCGAGCTGAGCTTGGGCCGCGGCTCCACTCGCGCCCGCCGACACGAGCCAAACCACCGCGCCGAACCGTGCCGCGGCGGCGACCGGCACTCGCTTGCGCTCGAATACTCGCCTCAGGCGCAGAACTCCATCCGTCATTCGGCTCGTTCGTGGCTTCGTTCCGACTCGGCGGCGACCCTCCGTCATCGGGTGGCCGCGGATATCTTATACATTCGACGGCCGGCTTTCAACGTCGGCACACCGTGGCGCCGCCGCCCAAGCCGCTTTGCCCGACCTGGATCGACGTTGCCACCCTCGGTTCGACGTGCGACAGGGCCACGACGTTGGCTTCGGCCCCGGGGAAACGGCCAAGGATCCGGTCGATGCCGGCGGGACCGAGGACGCCGAGCGCCGTGGCGAGCGCATCGGCGGTCGCGGCATCGAGCGCGATCACGTGCGTCAGGTGGTCGCGGGTCAGCGCGCGGCCGGTGCGCGGATCGATGACGTGCGAGTAGCGAGTCCCCTCGATCTCGACGTATTGGCGCGTCGGCCCTGAAGTCGCGATCGCGGCGCGGGTGAGCGAGCCCGCTCGGGCGACGAACGCGGCGTCGGCGC
>JBOHRM010000454.1:0-1270 GCA_050732715.1 Longimicrobiales bacterium | reverse complement strand
CAAGAATCCAGCGGTTCTGCGGATTGCGACGCCAACGTCTCCGGGCTGGGATCATACGCTCACCATCGTGCGAATCGGTCCTCGGAACGACTAACGTGCAGAGGCGGTGCCAGACGGGTGGGCGGTGGCAGCCGTTCGTCCCTCATCCCAAATACCGATCGGCGCCTGCCGGCGGTTCCACGCTGCGCCCCACGGCTGAAACGCCGACTTCGGTCTCCTGTGCGCCGCCGGCTCCCGTGGGCGTGAGCCCGCGGGTCTCGAGGATGCGCTCGATCGTCTCGCCGACCTTGTTGTTCGGCGTAGATGCGCCGGCCGTCACGCCGATCGTGAGTGGGCCGGCGGGCAGCCAGTCCGTCATCGCGACCTCGGCGGCGTCGGGCGCCAGCTCGGGCTTGTGCCGGATCGTGCCGGTCTCGGGGTCGATGCACTTCGCATCGGCGATATGGTACGTCGGGCAGTATTCGGCGCAGAGGTGCGCGAGGTGGTTCGTGTTCGACGAGTTGTAGCCGCCGACCACGACCATGATGTCCGGCGGGTCGCGCATCAAATCGAGGATCGCGTCCTGCCGCTCCTGCGTTGCCGAGCAGATCGTGTCGAACGAGCGGAAATGCTGGGCCTTGTCGTCAGCGCCGTAGCGCGCGGCGAGGCTTCGCCCGACCGCCGCGGCGATCGCGAGCGACTCGCCCGCAAGCATCGTCGTCTGATTCGCAACGCCGATCCTGACCAGGTCGCGGTCCGGATCGAAGCCCGGCGACGCCTTCTCCCGGAAATGGGAAGCGAACGCTTCGCGATCCAGCGCGGTCGGGCTGCGCTCGATGGTGTCGCACACCAGCTTCGCCTCGGCCATGTCGCGCACGACGATGTGCTTGCCGTCCGCGTGGCGGTCGACCTGCGACGCCGTCGCCCGCGTCTCCTCGTGGAAGACCTTGCCGTGGATCAGCGCCGTGAACCCGTCGCGCGCGTAAGACTCGACGCGCTTCCACACGTTCAGCACCGAGCCGCACGTCGTGTCGACCAGGACGCAGCCGATCTCGCGCAGCCGCGCGAAGTCGTGGATCGTCACACCGAACGCAGGCAGGATCACGACGTCGTCGCGGACGATCCCCGAGAAGTCGAACTCGCCGTCCCGCGGGTACAGGAACGTGATTCCCGCGTCCCGCAGCCTGCGGTTCACGTGCGGGTTGTGGATGATCTCGCCGACCTGGTAGTTGCGCCGGCCGGGGAACTTGTGGGTGGCCTTATACGCGTTGTCGACCGCGCGGTCGACGCC
>JBOHRM010000453.1:0-3570 GCA_050732715.1 Longimicrobiales bacterium | reverse complement strand
GGTGCAGCGTCAACGCCCTCGTGCGATCACCGGCTGGCTCGAGCACCGAGACTCGAGCTGCTCCTTTCTGTGTTGATTGTCTGCGCGGGATGCGAGGGCGAAGAAGGTGGCTCTCGTGTCGTGACTCGAGACAGCGCTGGGATCACGATCGTTGAATCAACCTCACCGGCCTGGCGTGAAGGGGAAGGCTGGGTGGTGGACCCCTCACCCGTAATCGATCTCGCCGAGACGGGCGACGGCCCAGAGCACGAGTTCTTCCGCGCGACCGATGCAGCGCGCCTCTCCGACGGATCCTTTGTCGTCGCAGACGACGGCGATGACGAGATCCGGACATTCTCGCCGACGGGTGTGCACCTGCGGACTCTGGGTCGATCTGGCGACGACCCCGGCGAGTTCCAACGTCTCGATCAGGTGTTCGTCCTTTCCGGTGACTCGATCGTAGGCTACAACTTTTGGCAGGCTCGGATCACCGTCTTCAGTCCCGATGGCGACGTGGCCCGAATCGTCACGCTGGATGGTGCGTATCGGCCGAGGCCGCTGATGCCTCTGACAAATGGCGGCTACGTCGGGAAGTCGACGGACTTCACGGGGTTCGGTGACCAGCCGGGCCTGCATCGAATGCTGAGCCCGATCGTACGGGTGGGTCAGGGCGGCATGGTGGTGGACACCTTGACCACGATTCCTGGTCACGAGTCCGTCGTCTTCAGTCGTGACGATGCGTGGGCCATCTGGGGCGCCGTAGCGCCAGAGGTCAGCTCGGGACTGTACGTCAGCCGGTGGAATCGCCTGAGACGCCGGCCGGCGCGCGGCCAAGCTCGCGCTTTGAGGCCGAATCCTTCGGCGCCGCCATCACGGGCGTCCCGTTGCGCATGGCCTCGCCGGACAAAGTGGACATGAGTCGGTCGAGACGCTTCGCGAAGCGCGACGCCGCCATCCGCCAGGCGCCACGGCCGACCAGGTTGCCCGAGGCGATACCGAGCAAGGCCAGGATAGCGAAGGCGGCCTCTTCGCCGGTTGCTAGGCCGATGAAGCCGCCGAGCGCCGTGCCGATCACGCCACCCGCCCGCCGCATGAACTTGCGCTGCGTGAGTCGCTCGAGCGCGACATGGATCCTCGTGCCGCCCTCCGCGGCCTCGACGGCCGCGTGCGTGTGGCCGCGGCGCAAGCGGTAATGCGTCCAGACCGTGCCGCAGCTCAGCTCGGTGATCGTGCCCTGGCCGCCGAACTCCGCCTCGAGTTGCGCCAGAACCGCGCGTACGTCTTCGTTGTCCAGCCGCACCGGGAGCTCGGTCCGTTGCTCCCAGCGCGTCCGCGTCCCGCGCACCTTGCGCCGGGGCGGAGGGGTCGGCTCCTTTGGACGGCGCAGCTCGGCCAGCGCGGCATCCACCAGATCCGGCTCGATGCCGGCCTCACCCGCGATCTGCCGCAGCTCGTCGAGCGTCAACCCCGTCGACCGGCCGCCCCGTTCCGCCTGCAGCTCGGCAGCCTTCTGGAGGATCAGCGCGGTCTCGCGGTCGCCGAAAACCTTGTTGACGTCCCCCGCCATGACGTCCGCGTTCCTTGCTGGAGTGAAGCATCGGCCGTGGGTCGGCGCCTCTGCCCGCTCCGAACGATGGCTGCCGTTGCGCGCGCAGGCAAGCGCCAGGCCCGAATCTTCCCGTCAGCTCTCGTTCGACGTCACGCGCCGCACGCGCGAGATGGGCTAGTACCTCGTACTAGCGCGCCACGCTCGGCACGAGGCCGCGCCCGGCCGTGCGCCACATCGACCGGACTCGGATCGCGTCAGTTCTCTACTCCGCCATCGATCCCGAAAAGGGCGTGCCGGAGCAACTCGTAACTCGCAACCCGCCAACCCGCAACTCTTTCAGTGCGTCAGACCGTAGACGATGTAGTTGACGCCCAACCGCCAGGCGTCGTTCGTCAGATCCATGGGGAAGTAGTCGGTGCCGGCATACTCCCAATACTCGGCCAGGTCGTTGTTGAGGTTCAACATGACCATGAGCCGCTCCGTCGAGTCGTTGTCCTCGAAGATTCCCAGGTAGACCGGCTCGACACGCACGAGTGGGTGCGGGACATCGACCTCCTCGAGACGGAAGAAACTGTCGAAGACCGGATGCGTGGCGGGAACCTCGAGGATCCGTGCTTCCGGGAGCACGCGCGTGAGCTGTTCCTGGACGTTCGGCCACTGGCCGCCCGTGTCCTCGAAATCGTCGAGGATCAAGAATCCGCCCTTGTGGAGGAAATCGCGCAGGTTCGCGGCCTCGGCGTCGTTCACCGACCAGTACCCAGGCTCGGAGATGTAGAGGACCGGGTAGTTGAAGATCGCGGGGTCGTCTAGATCAACAACATTGCTTCGACCCACGTTGACCGCCATCGACGTGACCTCGTTCAGGATCAACTGCATGTTGAGGTCGCCATCGGGATAGTCGTGGTTCCACGACGCACCCCACCCGCGTCTGCGGCGGCCGTACTGCCCCAGCTCGCTGTCGGCGCCGTACCGTACGCGGGTGAACGTGAACCGTCCGTTGTATTCGATGTCCGGCGATTGTCGTTGCAGGGCGGAGCCGCGCGGCGAGCGGCCGCGATCACCGCCGGTGAAGGGCAAGCTCGTCGCGAGCAGGAGAAGCACGGAAAGCGTGCGTGCCGGCGTCATCGACCTCCAAGTTGCACTCGCGGCGGGACAACGGCAAGAAGATCGGCCACCATGACGGCCGACTCCTCCGGGATCGTCCGATCTGATCTTCTACAACCCGTCGGCCAACTCGTTGCCCCGCACGAGCCCGGATCGACGAGCTATGGCGGAAGTCCATGATGGGCGAGAAAAGAGCGTGACATCCTCGGTCCTCATAGCTGGCTATGGCGTTCGGTCGGTGACAGGCGGGTGGGCGGCTCAGTCGGCGAGCACTTCAGCCAGCGTCGTGCCGAACAGGACTCGTGTGCCCCAGCTTTCGAGCTGCCCGATCGTGGCCGTCGCGACGCGGCGCTCGGTTTCAGCGTCCAAACTGCCGAACCGCTCACGCAATTGCTTCACGAGTAGCTTCCGCTCGCCCTGGGCGCACCGTGCGTGTTGACACTGTCAACGAACAACGTTAACATGGTTGCACATGGCGAAACGGCCGCGGCACACCGATAAGGCAACGGAACAGGTGATCGCTGCGGCCGAATCTGCGGGCTGGAGGGTCGTTTATCCGATGGGTCATTGGGGCTACCTATACTGCGCGAACGGCGATTGCCGCATTCGCATTTCGGGAACGCCTCAGAACGGCGAGAGCCATGCTCGTCGGATCGCACGACAGGTTGCCAGGTGCCCGCACTGAGGAAGGCGGGGTGTACGATGCATCAATTCGATCTCGTGCTGACGGGGCTGGACATCGAGGTGGAGGTGGAGAAGCTCGACGCGTTCGAGCGGCGTGTAGAGGACATGACGTTTGCTTCACACGATGGTGTCACGCGTGTAGCGGTGGAACGAGAGGCTGACTCACTGGCGGCGGCGATCCGCTCGGCGATCGCCGATGTCGAGTCGATTCCCGGCGTGCGGGTCGAGCGCGTGGAGCCGGACGAGTATGTGTC